>JAQXSU010000214.1 GCA_029219125.1 Bacillota bacterium | reverse complement strand
GAAAGCACAAGAGGAAGCAAAGCATACAGAAACGCGCCCCAGGCCATCATCCGCGGTCTGGCAGAGGATAAGGGACTGTATGTTCCTTCCCAAATGCCGAAACTTCCATGTACACCGGCAGAACTGACCGGCAAATCCTATCAGGAAATCGCATACCGCATTATCGGTGCGTTTTTCGACGACTTCACGGCGGAGGAACTGCAGGCATGCATCGATGGTGCATACGACAGTAAGTTTGAAGCGGAAGACATCGTGCCTGTGAAAGAAGCCGGCGGAGCCCATTTCCTGGAACTGTATCATGGAAAGACGGCTGCTTTCAAGGACATGGCCCTGTCCATCTTACCATATCTGATGACAACTTCCCTTCGGAAGGAAGGCGTTACGGACAAAATCTGCATTCTCACCGCAACCTCCGGCGATACGGGGAAGGCGGCTCTTGAGGGTTTTGCGGATGTGCCGGGAACGGAGATCATCGTATTTTATCCGTACGGGGCTGTCAGCCAGGTGCAGGAGCGGCAGATGACCAGCCAGGAAGGTGCCAATACCCACGTTTACGCGCTGAAGGGAAATTTCGACAATGCCCAGACCGGCGTGAAGCAGATTTTCAATGACGATGCCTTCGGACAGAAGCTGGCTGACATGGGTGTACGTCTGTCTTCTGCCAACTCCATCAACATCGGACGTCTGGTGCCGCAGGTGGCATACTATGTCTACGGCTATGTGAAGCTGCTGGAACGCGGCGTGGTGAAAGCCGGAGAGCCGGTAAACATCGTGGTGCCGACAGGCAACTTCGGAAACATCCTGGCGGGATATTTTGCGAAGGAAATGGGCATTCCGGTGAAAAAATTCATCTGCGCATCCAACGAAAACAAGGTTCTGACCGACTTCATCAATACCGGCGTGTATGATATCCGCCGCGACTTTTTCGTGACCAATTCGCCGTCCATGGACATCCTGATTTCCAGCAATCTGGAGCGTCTGCTGTATCTGCTCAGCGGCAGAAACGGTCAGGAAGTGAAGGGGTACATGGACCGGCTGGAAAAAGAGAAGGTCTATGAAGTCAGCCCGCAGGTAAAAGAGGGCATGAAGTGCTTCTACGGAGGCTTCTGCACGGAGAAGGAAACGGAGGAGACCGTGGGCCGCATGTACAGAGACCATGGCTATCTGATGGATACCCATACTGCGGTGGCATACAAGGTTTACAAGGATTATGTCGAGGCCACCGGGGACGAGACGCCGGCGCTGATCGCATCCACAGCCAGCCCGTACAAGTTCGCGGAGAGCGTAGGCCGGGCCATCGGACTGGAGCCTTCTGCAGATGGGTTTGCGGCAGTCCGGGCGCTGCATGAAGCCACCGGTGTTCCGGTGGAAAAGGGCCTGAAGGGACTGGAAAACAAGCCGGTCCGCCATACCGGTGTCTGCGAGATCGGACAGCAGGCGGAGGCAGTGCTGGAAAGCCTGAAATAAGCAATAAAAAGAAAAAATCGGAAAGTCAGCCGGCTGGTGCACGAAAGCGTGTCAGCCGGCAAATTATATACTTATTTTCTCAGGGGGTTTGAATGAAAGAGCATGCATGTTGGGAATTACCGCCGGGCTACAGCCTGGAGCGGGAGGTGAAGCTGCCGGAGGACCGGGGCACGCTGAAGATTATGGCCGTCCTTCAGCTGGTGCTGGCGGCGGTGCTGATTGGGTTCGGACTCTGGAACCATCCGATCCGGGAGGCCTTTTCCATGGGCGCCGTGCGAACGGTTGCGGCGTTTTGCTTCATGGCGGTGGGCATTCTGGTCTATATACTGGCTCACGAATGGACCCATGGAGTGTTTATCCGCCTGGTTACGGGGCGAAGTGCGGCCTTCGGGCTGGAACTGAAAAAAGGAATGGCTTATGCGTACAGCAATGCATTCCTTTGGAAAGGGCCATACCTTGTCATTGCACTGGCGCCTCTGGTGGTCTGGACGGTTTTGCTGGGGCTTCTGCTCCGGGATGTACCGGAAAGCTGGTTCTGGTATCTCTATGTGATCCAGATTGTCAATGTGAGCGGTGCGGCAGGAGATCTGTATATAACCGGACTGACGCTGCGCATGCCGAAAGATGTCCTGATTCTGGATAGTGGCATGGAAATGCGCTACTATGTGAAGAAGCAGTAAGAATCGTAGAAGGAAGAAACGCAGGATATGAATGATACACAGGTAATGAAAAATCCGCTGGGCACGGCGCCGGTTGGTGCGCTGCTTAGAAAATTTGCGATACCGAGCATTATCGCCATGATGGTGGGGGCGTTATACAATATCGTGGACCAGTTTTTCATCGGGCAGAGTATCGGGGAACTGGGAAATGCAGCGACCAATGTGGCCTTTCCGCTGAATACCAGCTGCACTGCTATTGCGCTTTTGCTGGGCATCGGTTCGGCGGCGGCTTTTAATCTGAATATGGGACGGGGGAATCGTGAAAAGGCGATATACTATATAGGAAATGCCGCCACGCTTCTCTTTGGATTTGGTTTGATTCTCTGCCTGGTGACGGAGATTTTCCTGGAGCCTATGCTGGTGTTTTTCGGTTCGCCGGAAGAGGTACTGGGATATGCCATAGAGTATGTGCGAATCACGGCCATCGGTTTCCCGTTCATTATTCTTTCCAACGGCGGCACCCATCTGGTTCGCGCAGATGGAAGTCCCAGATATTCTATGCTTTGCAATCTGTCCGGTGCGGTGATCAATACCATACTGGACCCGATCTTCATTTTCGGTCTGGATATGGGAATGTCCGGCGCAGCCCTGGCCACCATCCTGGGACAGATTTTTGCCGGACTGATGGTAATGCAGTATCTCCGGCATTTTAAAGCCGGAAAGCTGACAGCCGGACATCTGCGGCCGCAGAAAGAGATCGCCGGTTATGCAATGGGTCTGGGGCTGGCGCCTTTTCTGAACCAGATGGCTATGATGGTGGTGCAGGTGGTAATGAACAATTCCCTGACCTGGTATGGTGCCCAGTCCATCTACGGGGAATCGATTCCGCTGGCATGTTCAGGCATCATTAACAAGGTGGGATTTCTGTTTTTCTCCTTCTGTATCGGCATCGCTCAGGGCATGCAGCCGATTTCCAGCTTCAATTACGGAGCACGGCAGTATGACAGGGTGAAGAAAGTCCTGAAGCTGAGCCTTCTGTCCGGATCGGTGATCTGCATCATTGCATTCACCTTGTTTCAGCTGTTTCCGCGGCAGATCATCGGCTTGTTCGGCGACGGTTCGGAATTGTACTTTGCCTTTGCGGAGCGGTATTTCAGGATTTATCTGTTCTTTACCTTTGTAAATAATCTGCAGCCCCTGTCATCCACGTTCTTTACATCCATTGGGATGCCGGGAAAGGGTACCTTCCTTTCCCTGACGCGGCAGATTCTTTTCCTGCTGCCGCTGATCGTGATTTTCCCGCTGCTGCTGGGCATCGACGGTATCATGTACGCCGGACCGATTGCAGACTTTTTCGCAGCCGTCATCGCAGCGGCCATGCTGTGGAACCAGGTGCAGAAGATGGGAAAAGAAGCCACAGCGTGACGGAGGCCGACGCATGCCTGCGGATGCTGACGAAGGCTGACGCGTGCTGACCATGGCTGACGAAGGGTGACGCGTGCTGACCATGGCTGACGAAGCCGGGCAGAAAGATTTTGTCGGAAAAGATTGACCCGGACGGGGGAAATATTGTATAATATATGCGTTATTTTGTCTTGAAAGGAGGACATGTCCAATGAAACGTATCGAGACAATCGAAACCCGTGATCTGGCAGCAAGTGCACAGAACGGTGGCTGCGGCGAATGCCAGACTTCTTGCCAGTCCGCTTGCAAAACCTCTTGCGGTGTTGCAAACCAGGCTTGTGAGAACGAAAATAAATAATTAAGCCGGTACCGCCTGTTTCAGTATGCAGGCGGTAATTATTTGGAAAAAATTATGCGAAAGGAAACTAACCTGTGATACATCAGTATAAATTAAACGGATATAACATTGTGCTGGACGTATATTCCGGCTCCATTCATGTGGTGGACGAGGTGGCATATGACATGATCGCCATGTACGAGTCCGCGGCACCGGAAGAGATTGTGGCTGCCATGCTGGAAAAGTACGGCGACCGTCCGGATGTGACGGAGGCGGACCTGCGGGACTGCCTGGACGACATCGAAGAACTGAAGCGGCAGAAAAAGCTGTTCAGTGAAGATATCTACAAGGGCATTGCATTTGACTTCAAAAACCGGTCCCGGGATATCAAAGCTCTTTGCCTCCATGTGGCTCACAGTTGCAACCTGAACTGCCAGTACTGTTTCGCCAGCCAGGGCAAGTACCACGGCGAGCGGGCTCTCATGTCCTTTGAAGTAGCCAGGCAGGCCATGGATTTTCTGGTTGCGAACTCGGGTGACCATGTAAATTTAGAGGTTGACTTCTTCGGAGGAGAGCCGCTGATGAACTTTGACGTGGTGAAACAGACGGTGGCGTATGCCCGCAGCATTGAAAAAGAGGC
>JAQXSU010000213.1 GCA_029219125.1 Bacillota bacterium | reverse complement strand
ACTGGATGAAGAAACGGAGGAAGGAAAGGCAGAATGGATCAAGGTCTATGCAGCCCTTCTTGGTATGGAGATTCCGTCCGATGAAACCATCCGCACGCTGTTTCAGGAAACCGCCTGGGATGATTATGAAACGGCTCCGGTGCTTTCTGAGGAAGAAAACGGAGATGAGAAGGCAGCGGAACCGGGAGCCGAGTCTGCGGGAACCGTGAAATGGGTCATCGTCCTTGCAGCACTTGCAGCCACAGGTCTGGCTGCGGGGTATGCGGCAATCAGAAGAAGAAACAGAAAAAAGGGGAAATCCGATGAAGAAAAATAAAGCAATCGCTGTTCTCATTGCAATGTGCCTTATCACAGCCATAGTTTTTACCGGCTGCGGCAGTACTGCGGCAGGCCCTGCGGGAAGCAGCACCGGGAACCAGGAAGAAACACAGGGCAGCGTCGAAAATAAAATTGCAGGGCTCACCTTTACAGAATCCGTGGCCCTTGACTATGCAGAAGGTTTTGCCATTGATGCATATGAAGACGGCTACTATTTCCTGGATATTTTCGATGATGCGAAATATCTCATCGTGCCGGAAGGGAAGGAAGTGCCGGAGGGCCTGGCTCCGGATATCAAGATTATCCGGCAGCCCCTTACCAATGTATATCTGGCGGCCACAGCCGTCATGGCACTCTTTGATTCCATCGACGCCATGGATCCTATTACGATGACATCCATCCGGGAATCCGCCTGGACCATCGACAATGCGGTAAAAGCCATGCAGGAGGGAAGAATCATCTATGCGGGGAAATACAGTGAGCCGGACTATGAACTGATTCTTGGAAACCGCTGCGATCTTGCCATAGAATCCACCATGATCTATCACACGCCGGAAGTGAAGGAAATGCTCGAAGAACTGGGCATCACCGTTTTCGTTGACCGCTCCAGCTTCGAATCCAATCCCATGGGAAGAACAGAATGGGTCAAAGTATATGGCGTGCTTACCGGCAAGCTGGATCAGGCGACAGAATTCTTTGAAAGCCGTAAGGCGGTCATCCGGGAATTATCCGACTATGAAAACACAGAAAAGGTTGCAGCCTTTTTCTACATCACCACGGATGGAAAAGCTGTAGTGCGAAGTTCTGCCGATTACGTACCTGCCATGATTAACATGGCCGGGGGCAGATATGCCTTTGACGGAATCGTGGATGAGGATGGAAAGACCTCCGTATCCATGACCATGGAAAGCTTCTATGAGAAAGCGCGGGATGCAGACTACATCATCTACAATGCCAGCATCGACGCCACCGTAAAGACCATCGACGATTTGATTGCAAAGGATCCGATTTTTGCGGAATTCAAAGCAGTGAAAGAAGGAAACTGCTATTCCACAGGAAGCAACATGTATCAGAGAACAGACGTGATCAGCAACATGATTATGGATTTCCACAAGGTATTTACCGGTGAAGAGGATGGAAATCTTGAATTCTTAAGCAAACTGGAGTAAAAAATGCAGAAGATAAACGGCAACAGTTTCCACAACGAAATATTCAGAAGGCGATGCAGGTACATCATGGTGTTCGGACTACTGCTGATCGCGTTTGCGGTGATTACAGTGCTGAACATCAATACAGGCAGTGTGAACCTGTCGGTTTCGGAAATTGCAGATGCGATTTTCCAGCGGGAAGGCAATGAAACCACCATGGATATCATCTGGAAAATCCGACTGCCCCGTGTGATCATGGCGGCCCTTCTGGGCGGTGCATTATCCCTCTCCGGCTTCATGCTGCAGACCTTCTTCGAGAACCCCATTGCAGGTCCGTTCGTGCTGGGTATCTCGTCCGGCGCGAAGATGGTGGTGGCTCTGGTCATGATTTTTTTCCTGACAAAATCCATGACCCTGTCCTCTTACTCACTGATCATCGCAGCGTTCATCGGCTCGCTGATTGCAACCGGCTTCATTCTTCTCGTTTCGAAGAAAATCCGAAACATGGCAGCCCTGCTGGTTGCAGGCGTCATGATTGGAAACATCTGCTCCGCGGTGACGGATTTTGTGGTGACATTTGCCAGCGATTCCGATATCGTAAACCTTCACAACTGGTCGCTGGGAAGCTTCTCCGGCATGAACTGGAGCAACGTGCAGGTAGCGGCCACCGTAATCGTGACGACGGTCATTATTACATTCTGTATGTCGAAACCCATCGGTGCATTTCAGCTGGGCGAAAACTATGCGCAGAGCATGGGGGTCAACATTAAGGTATTCCGGGCACTGCTCATCCTTCTGTCCAGCGTGCTTTCTGCCTGTGTCACCGCATTCGCAGGACCGATTTCTTTCGTCGGAATCGCGGTACCGTTTATTACCAGAGCATGCCTGGGAACTGCCAAACCCCTGATTGTCATCCCGGGGTCATTCGTAACCGGTGCGGTCTTCTGCATGGTCTGCGACCTGATTGCAAGAACGGCGTTTGCTCCGGTGGAACTGAGCATCAGCACCGTCACATCCATATTTGGTGCACCGATCGTAATTTATATGATGATTAGAAAGAACAGCAGGCTGTAATGGACGAGAAATATTTCGAGATGAAAGACCTTTCCGTCGGGTACAAGGGAAAGGCACTCATACATGACATTTGCATAGACATTCAGAAGGGTGAAATCGTTACCCTCATCGGGCCCAACGGGGCAGGAAAATCCACCATCCTGAAAAGCATCACGAGACAGCTTGAAATCATCGGCGGCAATGTCATCGTGGATGCAATGGATATCCGGGGCATGTCCTATAAGACGCTGGCCAGCAAAATGGCGGTTGTGCTTACGGACCGGATCAAGGCGGAAATGATGACCTGCCACGACATCGTGGCCACCGGCAGATATCCGTATACCGGCCGGCTGGGAATCCTGACGCGGGAAGATGAGGAAAAGGTGGAAGCTGCGCTGCGGGTGGTACACGCTGTGGACCTTGGACACCGTGATTTCAAAGCCATCAGTGACGGACAGAGGCAGCGGGTGCTTCTTGCACGTGCCATCTGTCAGGAACCGGACGTGATCATTCTCGATGAACCCACATCCTTCCTGGATGTGAAGTACAAGCTGGAGCTGCTGACCATACTCCGGAGAATGGCCAAAGAAAATGGCATCACGGTGATCATGTCGCTCCATGAGATCGACCTGGCTGAAAAAATTTCAGACAAGATCATCTGCGTCAACGGGGAAACGATTTTCGACTATGGTACGCCGGAGGAAATCTTCCGGGAGAAACATATCCGAAATTTATATAACATCAACAACGGGCATTTCGACCCCATGTTCGGGAGCATGGAGCTTCCGGGGCCGGTTGGCGAACCGGAAGTATTCGTCATATCCTCCGGGGGAACGGGAATTCCGGTCTACCGCATGCTGCAGAAGCAGGACAGGCCTTTTCTTGCGGGAATCCTTTACCCGGGCGATGTGGATTACCATCTGGCCAAAATCCTTGCTGCAGGCGTAATCACAGAAAAACCGTTTCACTGCATTTCGGAGGAAACACTCCAAAAAGCACTTGCATGCATGGAAAAGTGTGATACTGTAATATATGCAGGTACAGAAATCGGTGAAATGAATCAGAGGGTGCAGGTGCTGATTGAGGAAGCCCAAAAAGCAGGAAAGCTGGAAATCTATGAAGCATTTAACGGGGATTGAATCCCATTACGTCATAAAAAACAATAAGAAGCTCCGGTTCGGATACACGACGGGCACCTGTGCCGCAGCGGCTTCAAAGGCGGCAGCCATGATGCTTCTTCTGGGTGAACCGATGGACTGCGTGGAGCTGATGACACCGAAGGGTATCGACCTGAATCTGGAGGTAGTGGACACCGTAAGGACCGGAGAATACGTGTCATGTGCCATCGTCAAGGATGGGGGAGACGATCCGGATGTAACCCAT
>JAQXSU010000212.1 GCA_029219125.1 Bacillota bacterium | reverse complement strand
AAACACATAGCCGATGATGCTGACCCATCCGCCAAGCTTTGCCGACAGATCCACAAGCGCTCCGTTTTCCGTGATACCAGTTCCCACACTATATAATGTTATAAATGTGATCACACCCACCAGAGCCAGATTCAGACCGGTTCCCGCAGCGATGGCTCCGGCGACCTTTTTCCGGTCACCGTCAAGGCCCTTCACCACCTGCGGCACTGACATGACGGCCGACAGAGAAAAGGATACCATGCTGTACAGTGCCATCACATTGGTCCACGCCACCCGGCTGCCTTCGAAGTCTGCTGAGCCGCTTTTCAGGCCTGCAGCCACCAGAATCCCGACGACGCCTGCCATGGAAAGCACTGCGATTTTTTCACAGATTCCCACCAGCTTCATGCCGAAAAATACCACTGCCGCTGCCGCCAGATAAAAGGCCGTCATAGCCGCCCAGGCAGGAATGCCCAGCCAGGAAACCAGGACCGCACCCCCTCCTGTGATAAAACCGCTGACATTGACGATTACCGAGAGACCCAGCAGTACAAATGCGCCCCAGGTCAGCACCTTACCGTATTTTCCGATAAACAGATCTTTTTCAAAGCACTTGATGAACTGTGCCCCTCCATTATGCAGGGACAGCTCTGCAATCATGAAATGAAGCAGAAGATTGATCAGATACACTGCTGCCAGAATCCAAAGCAGGTCTCCGACGCTGTTTCTCGATGCAATGTACGGTACGGACAGGATTCCCGCACCGACGCCGTGCCCGATAATCAGGCTGGCTGCTTCGAAAAACGTCAGCTTCGCCTCACTCTTTATTTCCATTTATTCAATACATTCCTTTCTTCCTGATTCGCCCAAATACACCTTTATTCTACCGTGAGAATCCATGGCTTGTCAATTTATTATTTTTGTGTATGAACCGATTGCATGTGTTCCCGTCCAGATTTTTCTGCAAGCAAAAAATGACGCAAAGCAGTCACTTTCGTTTCTCAATGCGTCACATAGATCATCTATGTATATCCATTTTATTGAATTATTTTACATATAATTCAAAATTACTTTCTTTTCGCATATTATGAACATAACTAATTTTGTTATAATTTCAATAATATTCTATTTTTGAAAAATGCTTGCTCGCACTGTGAAGCATAATATCTTCATTTTCAGTCGTACCTCGAGCATCGATTACGCAAATCGAACAAATTACTCCTGTTTTGCGTCATTTTCGCGTTGCACAGTAAACAGCCTTCTCCGTAAACACCAGGTCCATGGGCCGGTCCCAGGCTTCCATGGGCACGCAGTCTGCTTTCTGCGCTTCGAAGGCCACAGCCGCAATCCGTGCATTCACGCAGCGTGGCAGGTAACGGTCGTAAAATCCGGCGCCCATACCCATGCGGCCGCCTGCTTCGTCGAACACGGTGCACGGACAGATGACCAGGTCAATTTCCTCCGGTCGGATTTCAACCGACATTTCCCGCACCGGCTCCCGGATTCCGCAGTAACCGTCTTTCCAGCTGTTCTCCCCCATCGGCTCCAGAGCGATCATCTCCGTTTTGCTGATGCAGAGGGGGTAGACCAAGCGCTTCTCCGCAAAATCCGCGCTCACGGCCTCTTCTGAATGGCCCGCGGCCCCGGCGCTCACGGCTTCCTCCAGTGCCTCCAGGCGGACTTCCCCCCGGATCCCTTTATAAATCAGAATCGTCGTTGCCTGTCGAAAAACCTGGGATGCGAGAATGCGCGAGACGATGGATTTTGAGAGATAATCACGTTCTTCTGCCGACAGGGCGTCGCGGGCAGCAATCCGTGATTTTCGAAGATTCTGGCGTTCCTGCTGATTCATAGGTTCCTTCTCCTTTACTGCAGCTGATGGCGGACCGCCCGGGTAATGCCGGGAAGAACCAGACCGAAGGCTGCTGCTTTGACGATGCAGATGATGATTCGCGGCAGCAGACTTCCAAAAATGAAGGCCGCCGAATAATAGCCGTAAATTTTGCTGTCCACATACAGCACGCCGGTGTTCAGAGCCGTGATCAGAAGCTCATTGAGAATCACCAGCACCATCACCTGACGGCCGGACAGAGTAAAGCTGTGTTTCTTGGCATACCAGCCGGCCAGCAGGCCGCAGACCACATAGGGAAGCATCCAGAGGAGCGTGGTAATGCTGAGACCGTAGCGAAGCAGCTGGTAGATCAGCGTTCCGATGCCGCCCACCACCATGCCGTCCAGAGGACCGAAGAGCAGGGCGCTGACCAGAATCGGCAGACTCTCGAAAGTCACCTTCAGGTTTCCCAGATCCAGGGACAGGTAGCCCAGAACGGCGCACATGGCGGCCATCATGGCGTTCATGGACAGTGTTTTGATTTTTTGAGATTGTGATTTTGGCATAATAATACTCCTTTCGTGACAGTTGCCACAAAAGGAGCGCTGCACGAACCTTCCATGGCAGCGGACGCAGGCACAGCACCGCGAAGGAATCCACCTTCTTCGTCCGCCGGCAACATCCCATCCGGCGGCACTTGACGCGCTGTCCTTACTCTGACAACAGAATTATAGTTTCCGGCAACAACCGGACGATTCCGACAAGGGCCGGACTATTTTATTTTTCGCAGCAGGGGCACGATCCAGCCTCCCACCGCATTTCCCAGGGTGTTCACCAGCAGGAAGACAAATGCTTTCCCGCTCCACATGCCGGCCATGGAAATATAGAACATATTGGCCACACAGTGTTCGAAACCACAGAGGATAAAGACCATGACACCGAAAAACAGTGCCAGATATTTCCCGACTTCGTGGGGATTGTTCTTATACCCGTCCACTCCTATGAAGATCAGGAA
>JAQXSU010000211.1 GCA_029219125.1 Bacillota bacterium | reverse complement strand
AAATCGGCGACCATCTGCTGGCAGCTGCCACGGTGGTTTCCCTGGGCCGCCGTCTGATCCGCATGCGCGGGGAGCTGCGCAGCGAAGAAACCGGAAAAGTGGTGGCCGCATGCAGCGCCACATTTTTCAACAAGGAGGACTAGCCCATGGAAAAGAATCAAGCACATCCGGCACACACCCGGGAGGATCACGCACACACCCGGGAGGAACACGCACACATCCGGGAGGATCACATTCATCAGGAGCTGGTTCCCCGAGCCGCCAGCTTCTTTAAAGTGGTCGGCGATGAGACCCGCATGAAAATTCTCTGCACCATCGCCCGGGAAGAGCTCTGCGTCAACGATATCGCAGAAAAAGTCGCCATGACCAAGTCCGCCGTATCTCATCAGCTGAAGCTTTTGAAGGACGAAGACCTGGTCAAGTCCCGCCGCGACGGCAAAAACATCTTCTATTCTCTGGACGACCAGCACGTGCTGGACATCATCGAGATCGCCTTCACCCACATCGAGCACAAAAGCCACGGTGAAGGCTGCACTTGCAACTGCTGCCGGGGAGAGGAATAGGGCGCTCCGCGGGCTGGGGTCAGGGTGCTCCGCGGGCCAGCTGGAATTTGCAAGGCAAAAGTGACGCCAAACGAACATTTTTTCTCCGTTTGGCGTGTATAGATCATCTAGGTATCCCGAAAAATAGCATTATTTTGCTGCAATATAATTACATTTCAAGTGTCGAAAAGTAATTATATGGATATATGTACAATATATCGCATCGTCAAAGGCACAGCAAGTGCAGAAAAATGTGTTTTTCTGTAAAATCGTACAAAAAATACACCATACATAGATCATCTAGGTGACGCCAAACGGGTCTGAAAAACTCGATTGGCGTCACTTTTTGCTTGCTGGCACCCTCACAGCCCGAACATGGTGCGACAGATCCGGCTGCCGGAACCGGTCCGGAAAATCTTCTCCAACGCCGACGCTGCTGCATCCTTTCCTTCCCCTCCGAAGGCTGTCCGCCCCTCATGCCTGTCCTGATACGACTCGTACAGATTCACCAGGAAGTCTGCCTCCACCAGAATCTGATAGTCCATCCCATCGATCCGGTCGTATGTATGATGATGACCCACCAGCCAGCAGACCCGCTCCACCAGTGCTTCATCAAATCCAAGCCCTTTCAGCATCTCCCGGGCAGCCGCCGGGCCCTCCTGCTCCTGCAGCTTTCCGTCGCAGCGCCCATACTTTTCTTCCGCCGGCCGAATGCCGATATCATGCACATAGGCCGCTGCCTCCAGAACCTCCTGCACCGCAGGATCCAGTTTTTCCATTCTTCCGATCAAAGCCGCAAAGCCATGCACCTTCACGAAGTGCTGCACCCGTCTTGGATCCCCGCTGTAATACGCCGTCATCTCTGCAAAAAGCCGGTCAAGCCGTTCCTGTCTGTCCATCCGTTCCTGTCGGTCAAGCCGTTCCTGTCTATCCATCATCGATTACTCCTTCTTTCTTTATCATGCAGATCTCCATGCATGCTCGCACAATAATTTCTACCATTATACCCCTGCCTGCAGATTTTGTCAGGAAAAATTAAGAAATTCCTATTGAAATCTTAATGTTCGCTTAACGTGAAATTAAGAAACCGTCTGTATGCTGTAGGTATGAAACGAAAGGGGTAATCGTATGAATATTTTAATTCTCACAGGGCGCTTCGGCATGGGGCATATCAAAGCTGCGGGCGCCATCGCAGAGCAGCTGCGGCAGACAGCAGACGATGTGCGGGTGGATACAGTGGATTTCATGGAATTTTTGTTCCCGACCCTGTCCTCCGGAATTTACAAAGGATTTCAGCTTCTGGTCTCCCGCTGCTCCGGTCTTTATAACGATCTGAACCGAATCGCCGGGCGGTACGGTGACGTGCCGATGAAGAATGCGCTTCTTCGCAAAATCGACCGTCTCCTGGCTCTCTACCAGCCGGACCTGATTATTGCCACGCTGCCCATCTGCGGCCAGTATATCTCCGCCTACAAGGCGCGGCGCTGCTGCAAGGTCCCGATGTATACATATATCACCGATATTACGGTTCACGAGGAATGGCTTTCTGCGGGCACGGACCTGTATTTCGTCGGCGACGAGACCACCCGCAACGCCCTTCTCAGCCGGGGCATTCCATCCGACAAAATCCTTGTGACCGGCATTCCGGTCAGCCAGGCGTTTCATCGTGCAGGGGATTTGAAGGCAGATAGAAACGCAGCAGAAACGGCGGCAAAAGAGAAAATGTCAGAAAGGTCAGAAACGGCATATAAGGTGGGAACCCAGTCTGAGGAAAAGAAGCATCTGCTGGTTATGGGCGGCGGCCTGGGACTGATCCCGGGCGGGCTGCGGCTGCTCCAGGACCTGAGCCGCAGCCCGTTTTTGGCTATCACCCTCATTGCAGGGTCCAATCAGAAACTGGCGGAGCAGGTGCGAGCCGCCTGCCCTGCTGTGCAGACTTTGGGATATACCGACCAGGTGGCCCGGTACATGCAGCAGGCCGACCTGCTGATCACCAAGCCCGGCGGGATCACCACCTTCGAAGCCATTGCATCCCGTACGCCGCTGTATGTGGTCTGCCCTTTCCTGGAACAGGAAAAGGGCAACGCCCACTTCATTGAAAATGCCGGTATCGGTCGGGTTCTCTGGGACAACAACAGCAGCGACGTGGGAGCCGATCTGCTCTCCCTGCTTTTCGACACACATCGTCTATCTACGATGAAAGATAATATGGAACGGCTGTCCGCTTCCTTCCTGCCGGTGAGCCCCCTGGACTGCTATCTGGCTCAGATGCAAAGAAGCCCACTGGCGGAAATCAATCTTACGGCGGAAATCAATTCGCGGGAAGAGATGAATCCGCGGCCAGAGATGCCGGTTCCGAAAATGCAAGGTACCACTGCGCATCGGGAGGTCTGCCCATGCTGAACCACCATCCGAACAGGGATCCCTACACCCATCCGAGCAGGCGTCCGGACACCCATCCGAACAATCGTCCGACCCTCTGCCTGACCTTTGATGACGGGCCCGATCTGGTTTACACACCGCAGCTTTTGGATCTGCTGGATTACTGGCAGATTCCCGCTGCCTTCTTTGTGGTGGGCCGCCAGGCGTCGGCCCACCCGGATCTGCTTCGCCGCATGGAGGCCGCCGGCCACACCGTCGGCCTCCATTCCAATATCCACAAAAGCGTCTATCTCATGACTCCTCGCCAGACGGCGGAGGATTTCCGTCAGTCTGTCGAGACACTCCGCGCGGCAGGACTTCACCCAAAATACTACCGCCCGCCCTGGGGCCACGCCACCCCGGCCAGCCGCAGGCGGGCCGGGCAGTACGGACTGACGCCTGTCGACTGGGATGTGATGGCACAGGACTGGAAAACATCCATCACGGAAGATGAGATCCTCCACCGGCTGCTGCAGCGAACCGGTGCGGCCGCCGGGCAAGTTCCGGCAAGGCCACGGGCAGCACAGCTCGGCA
>JAQXSU010000210.1 GCA_029219125.1 Bacillota bacterium | reverse complement strand
CAGATTCCGCATGAAGTCCTGCACATTGGTGACGATTCCCTTGGCCGACAGACTGCCCCGGTCGCCCAGCTTGTTTGCCGCAAACTCGGAAGTGTCCACCATATAGAAATATACCGGCCGGATTGTGCCGTCCTCCAGCACACGGTAGGTCGGCGTCATGTTCCCCGTGGCGATGGTATGGAGCACCGTGGCCATACCGATGACCGTAGTGGCCTTCCGCACATGGGAACGGATGGTGTCCTGTCCCACATAAGTATGCTCATATACCTCCGGCAGCGGCCCGTCGTCGCGAATGGATCCGTTTAACACGAACGGCACCTTGTTCTTCACACAACTGCAGATGATGCCGTTGTCAATACCTTCCTTCTGGATGAACTCCGGAATGGAGCCATAAGTATTGATGGCATTGATGGTATCCAGATGGTTGTAGTGGCCCATTTCGTGAAGCCGCTGGTTTTTTATGTCGCAGCCCAGTGCAGTGCCCAGATACGCCCCTTCCAGGTCGTGGGTCGCCAGGGCATTTCCTGCCAGAAGGGCATGGCAGTATCCGTTTGCAATCAGCTCCGACATGACGCGGCGTGCTTCCACGTCAAAGCTGCAGGCAGGTCCCAGAACCCAGACCACATAGCCGCCGTGGGCTTTTTCGTACTTCAGCAGTTCGATCAGCGTCTCATAATCATAGGTGAAAGAAGTCTCCCGGCTCCGGCTCTGGCGGAATGCGAAGGTGTTCTTTGCATTTCCTTCCTCTTCTTTCGTCCAGCAGTTGTCGTGGACGTAAATGCCTTCGCTGGCATCTTCCGTGCGGCCTACCACCACCAGGTCCCCTTCCCGGATATTCCGGAATTCCACCACATGGACTTTTTTGCTTTTTTCGTCCCACACCGGCACAGCATCCATCCGGCTGTCTTTGGCCAGGTACCACTGCCCGTTGATCTTAAAATATTCCGGAAAGATCGAGGTGGCATGAAAGCCCTTCGGCGCTGCCTTGGCGTGGGGTGCCAGCACCAGCTGGCAGTTGGGTGCTTTCACGAAGCGCTCCTCTGTAAAGTCCGGTTCGATGTATTTCGCTAACTGAAACATGTTTTGATTATCCCCCTTATTATATATATCTATATAGCTTGTTATTCTTATTCATCAAAGCCTTCCGCTGTGGCCTTGTCAAAAATTGCGGTAACTTCTTCTCCCGGCTGTCGGTCCAGAAGCGTGACGATGACTGCTGCAGCCAGACCGCACAGGAAGCCCGGTATGATTTCATAGATGCCGGTACCTGACAGGAATGCCAGCCAGAGCACATCCACCACTGCACCGGTCACCACGCCGGCCACCGCACCTTTATAGGTAAACCTTCTCCAGAACAGAGACAGAATGATGGTCGGACCGAAGGCCGAGCCGAATCCCGCCCAGGCATTTTCTACCAGATTCATGATGGCCTGCGCACCCTCTGCCTTGCTGGAGGCAATGAAATAGGCGATGAACGCTACCAGCAGAACCAGAATTCTGCCCACCCAGAGGATTTCTCCGGTTCCCGCGTCCTTGCGGAGAATCGGCTTGTAAATATCTGATGTGAAGGAACTGGAGGCGACCAGCAGCTGGGAGTCCGCCGTGGACATGGAAGCTGCGATAATGGCTGCCATCAGAATCCCTGCGATGAATCCAGGGAACAGCTTTCTGGCGAATGCGATGAATACGGTCTTCTGTGCGCCCACCGGAAGCAGTTCTTCTGCCAACAGGATTCTGCCGAAATATGCAATGAGACAGGCCGCACCCAGAGACAGAATGACCCAGATGATGGCAACCACTGCGCTCTTCTTCACCATGGACGGTTTTTCAATGGACATGAAACGTACCAGGATATGCGGCATGCCGAAGTATCCCAGACCCCAGCCCAGTCCGCTGACCACGTCCTTCCAGCTGGAATCCATCAGGCCGGAACCGAAGCTGCAGACCACTTCCTGTCCGCTGGCACCGTCCACATAGGTATATACATTTTCCAGTGCAGCAGGGTCCGGATTCTGGGTGGCTACGATGACGATAGGCACCGCCAGCACAGCGATGAGCATGAGAATGCCCTGGAAGAAATCCGTCCAACAGACTGCTTTAAAACCTCCGAAAAAGGTGCAGATCAGCATGGCTGCCACAAATACCAGCATGGCGGTATCGGTGCTCAGGGAAGGAAATACCGTGGTGAATACGGAAGCTCCTGCCACAAATCCCGATGCCACATAAACGGTGAAGCATACAAAGAAAATGACAGCGCAGATGATCTGCAGGGTATGGGTCTTGGCCGCAAACCGGTTGCTCAGATATTGGGGCAGAGTAATGGCATCCCCTGCAGCCCTGGAAAACTTACGCAGCCGGGTGGCTACGAAAATCCAGTTAGCCGCTGTACCCAGCGCCAGGCCGATGCCGATCCACATCTGGCCGAAGCCGAAGGCCATGATGCTGCCGGGCAATCCCATCAGCAGCCAGGCCGACATGTCTGACGCCTGTGCCGACATGGCCGTAACCCACGGTCCCATGGCTCTTCCGCCGATGAAGTAGTTCTTTTCGTCACTTGCCTTCCTGTCCTTCAGGAAGAAAAAGATTCCTACGCCGATAATCGCAAAAAAATATAGTGCAAACGCAATGATTTCACCGTTCAACATAACTGTATTCTCTCTTTCTGTGTTTTTTACAAGTATGAGGCTATTCTACCATACTTTAAACAAGAATAAAACACAGAACATATTCTATACAAATTATTGTATATCAATGAATAATACTATGCGAAACCATTGCAATTTACACTATTTTATTTCTGTACTACAGTCTATATGTATTATAAGACGAAAAATAAATTTTATCTTTCTTCTCTTTCATATACGGTTTTGCCGCCCACCACCGTCAGCACAGGCAGAATGTCCTTGATCTCCAGCGGATTGCAGGTGAAGATATCTTTATCCAGTACTACCAGGTCTGCATAATATCCCGGTTTTATTCTTCCCTTTACATCCTCCTGGAATTCGCAGTAGGCGCTTTCCAGGGTATAGGCATCAATGGCCGTCTCCACATCGACACATTCCTTCGGATAGAAACCGCCTTCCGGCTGGCCGTTCTGGTGACGCCGGTTGATGGCCTGGTGCAGGTTCAGGAACGGATTGCAGTCCTCTACCGGGCAGTCGGTTCCGTAGGACAGGTGCACACCGCGGCGAAGCATGGTGCCGAAATTCAGGCTGGTGGAAATCAGCGGCTCTTCCATGATTTCCTGCATCACACCCATATCAGACCCCATAAAGATTGGCTGTGCCTGAACCAGAATGTCTTTTTCCGCAATCCGGTCTATGAGCTCCTGATCCGTGATCTGACAATGGATCACGCTGTGCCGCAGCTTGTTCTCTCCGTCTACGAAGGCTTTTTCATAGGCATCGATGGTTTCCTCAATGGCCAGATCGCCGATGGCATGGGTCACCACCTGCACGCCGTATTTCTTTGCAACGCTGCAGTACCGGTCCATCTCCTCCGGCGTGATGCAGCTGACGCCGTGGTTGTCCGGATCGCCCACATAGCCGTTTTTCATCATGGCAGTCCGGGCTCCCAGGCTGCCGTCCATATACAGCTTCAGCGGCCCCAGGGTCAGCCAGGATCCTTCTCCGTAGCCGCCTCGGCTGCCTTCACCCTTCGTCAGATAGTCTTCGAATTCCTCCGGGCTGTCAAACAGCGTCTGATGGCGGAACCGGAGCAAAGCCTCTCCCCGCTCATAAAGCTGGCTGTAGGTTTCAAAGGCACCTTCTCCCTTGCATTCCGGATAACCCACATCATTACACTGGACAGATGTCAGCCCATGGGACACGGCATATTCCATGCCGGCCAGAATGGCATCCTGCCGTTCCTCCATGGTCGGACCCGGAATCAGGGCATTCACCACGTGACAGGCATTTTCCGTAAAGATACCGCTTGGGAATCCATCCTCCTCCAGACGGACCTCTCCCCCCGGAATCTCCGGAATCTCCCGGTCAAATCCCAGCATTTCAATGGCTTTCGTATTGGCCGTCAACATATGGCCGCAGATGCGTTCCATGATCACAGGAATCTCCGTACTGATGCGGTCCAGATCATGACGCGTCAGCATACGCTTTTCACCCTCTGTGAAGTTGTCCTGGTTCCATCCGACAGAATGCATGCCGTTTTTTACCCGTTCCGGATGCTCTTTTATAAAAGCGCGGCACCGCTGCACCAGTTCTTCGATGGACTTCACATCATCCGTCTTCACCTTATACAGACTTCTGCCGAACATCAGAAGGTGCATGTGAGAGTCATTAAGACCCGGCAGCATGGTTCGTCCGCCGCAGTCCACCTTTTCATAAGGCAGACCATCCGCATCCGCCGCAGCCAGTACCTCTTCATTGGTGCCCACCGCACGGATGATACCGTCTTCTGCCAGAACCGCCTGCACATAAACCCCCTTCTCCACATAAACCTTCGCATTGAAAAATACTTTCTTCATTCTGTGAATTCCTTTCTTATTTCAGAATACTGTCAATATATTTCAGGTACAGATCCGGCAGCACATCGAAGTTGTAATGCTTATGCAGCCGTTCCGTATATTTGTGAAGATCCTTTCCATAGGCACCCAGCACCAGTGCCGGTACTTTGAACTTCTTCATTTCCTCACCCGGGAAGTTGTAGAACAGGTTCACACCTACCAGGTTCTCGAACAGCCCGTCGAAGTTCACACCATCTGCCAGCCAGGTATAACAAAGGTCAGAAATGCCGTAATACTCGCTGATGGCCAGCTTTTCTCCATGCTTTTCCGCTGCATAGGCAATCACTTCATCGATGGACTTCAGCATTTTTTTCGTGTCCGCATCCTCCGGATCGATGTTCACATCCGGGTAGTATGGCGGGATGATGGAGACGATGATCATCGGATTCTTATCATCCTGCATCTCATACAGCCGCTTTACGATTTTCACGCATGCATCCTGCATCTCAGGATTGACAGCCATCAGTTCCTGTGCGTAGGACTTCAGGTATTCATTCAGATCCCCGTCATAATTTTTCGCTGCTGCCGCATAGATCTCACGGAACGTCTTCACGCATGGCTCCGCCCGGTATGCTGCAGGCGGCTGTCCCGCAAAATCCGTAAAGCCGGCTATTTTTTCGTCTATGGTCCCGTTCACCGCACGGAACGCATCTTCTGCCAGTTTCAGCAGCTTTTCCATGGTCTCTTCCGGCTGCATCTTGATGGTTGCTATATTATAGTAGGATGCTGCATACAAAGAAGAAGAAAGAGAATAATTGGTCTTCAGATCCTGCAGCTTCAGACCGGCAGGAGGTGCTGTGGTTACGCCGTGGTTCTGCTGGCAGAAGTCCGGATTCAGGTGCATCCGTTTATAGACTTCTGCATTGAGCAGATTGGCATCCAGTCCCAGGAACGGTTCCTCACCATGGGTCATGTGACCGACGCAGAAGAACATGGGCATCACTTTGCCTGCGCCGCCGTACTGAATGTACATGGTGCCTTCTTCCGCCTTATCCACCATAAAGCATTCTGTCAGCAGCATGACTTTATAGTGGAGATTATGCTGCGCGGCGAATTCGTTGAAGAACGGAACCGCTTCCAGCATGCCTTCCGAATTGGTTTCCTCACCGCACACCGCCACATACAGGATGTTTCCCCGGATGCCGCCTTCCTCGCTGTAGTGCTGCATCAGCTCCAGCGACAGGGCGTGACCGATTTTCATATCTGCGGTACCGCGGCCAAAGAGCCATTCTCCACTTTCCAGATCTTTTCTGCTTACATCATCCATATGCAGCTGCCCGATCTGTTCCGTAATTTTTTCCACGTCGAAGGCAATGTCTTTCAGCGGACCAAATTCATCCACATCCACCACGTCATAGTGCCCGGTCAGAATCACGGTGTCAGGACAACCCGGTGCCAGTTCCAGATATGCCGCCACCAGTTCTCTCTGCAGCGGATCATTCTTTACGGGAACCCGCATCACCGCGTCTTTATGTCCCTGAAAATACGGAATCTCATACAGCAGTTCCTCGATTCTGCGGGCCGCCGTCATTTCTTCCGGCGTACCGGAAATGCTCGGTGCCTCTACCATACGAACCATCCGGTTATATAATCTCTGTTTGTCAATCATCGCTCCCATCTCCTCCTGTCAGTTTCAGATGCCCAAAGAGACGCCAGGATGCCATTTCGGCATCTGGCGTCCCTTGTACGGCTCTGATTATTTTTTATTTTACATTATCTGTCGCTTTCAGACCAGTATTATTTTTTACAGGTCCAGATTTGCAGCTTTGACATCATGCTTCTTGGTATATAAGTGTGCAATCACATAGGTAACGATATAGCAGACTGCACAGAATGCCATAGCGACTCTTTCGCCCGGATCCATGATGGTTACAATCAGCATGATACCGAAGGCAACCACACCTGCAATCGGAACCAGCGGATAGGCAGGTACTCTGTACGGCAGATCTTCTACCTTGCCGCCTTCTGCAATATATCTCTTACGGAAGCGATACTGGCAGATACAGATTACAGAATACATGAAAATGTTTGCGCCGCCGATGTACCAGATAATTACCAGATAAACGGTATCTGCAGCAAAGAATTCGGACAGAATACCGATCAGTGCGAATGCCATAGAAATGCACAGTGCAATGACTGGAACACCCTTCTTGCTGGTCTTGGCGCAGATCTTCGGTGCCTGGTTAAACTTGGCCATGGACCACAGATATCTTGCGCATGCATAGGTGAAGTAATTTCCGGAAGTCAGTGCGGAAGACAGTACAATGATGTTTACAATCAGTGCTGCACTGTTCAGACCTGCATGTCTGAATGCGTATACGAACGGGGAGCCCTGCAGGGAAGCTTCTTCCCAAGGCAGGATTGCTGCCACGATGGCGATGGAAATTACAGTGGCGCCAACCAGAATGGCGATAGTCAGGTTGATCATTCTAGGAATCTTCTTGACATCCTTCAGCTCACCTGCGGTGGAAGCGACAACTTCCGTTCCTGCATATGCATAGAAAGAGGACAGGAATACTGCACCCATGCCGGCCAGTCCCGTCGGGAACAGTCCGCCGTGGTCCGTATAGTTGGACAGGCCGATGGCCTCGCCTTCTCCTGCACCGAACAGAACCGCTACACCAACGATAACGAATGCTACGATCATCAGTACCTTCAGACTGGATACCCAGAAGGATACCTGGCCGAATACCTTGGCGTCCAGGATGTTCACACCGAACAGAACGACTGCGAAGACAACAATCCACAGCCAGGTCGGAGTGCCCGGAAGAATATCCTTCATGATAATTGCTGATGCAACAATTTGTGCCGTAATGGTAATTGCACCGCCGGACCAGTTAACCCATCCGATGGTAAATCCCATAGCCGGGCTGATGAACTCTGTGGAATATGCCTGCAGAGAGCCTGCAACCGGCATAGCTGCTGCCAGTTCGCCCAGGCAGCTGGTCATCAGGTAAATGATCAGACCGCCGATCAGGTACATTACGATAGCACCGCCGGGACCCGCAGTAGAAATAACGTCACCGGAGCTTAAAAACAGACCGGTACCAATGGTTCCGCCTACGCCGACCATAATGGCTGAGCTTGTGCTCATGGTCCGCTTCAGGCCGATACTCGTTTCCATCACTCGATCGATGGAAGTCTTTTTCTTTTCCATGTTTTACCTCCTATTATAAGATCATGTGAAAAATAATATAATAAAAATAATTGCAAAATTATTTTTATACAACTTTTTTGCCGCAGCTTCATGGTTTTTTCGTTGAAAATGTCCTGCAGTTATACTATACTTTTCATATACTGCAGGTATATTTCCAATGGATCCTGCGAAAACAGAAAGGATTTCGATTCCGTCATGAAGAAGAAAAACGCCAGAAACACCAAGAGCAAAATCGTCTCAGCCGCCTGGAAGCTATTTTACGAGCAGGGCTACGACGATACCACCATCGACGAAATTGTCGAGGCCTCCGGCACCTCCCGAGGCTCCTTCTATCACTATTTCGAGGGAAAAGACGCACTGCTGAGTTCTCTTTCCTACCTGTTCGACGAAAAATATGAGGAACTGACCGAAACCATGGATCCTGCTCTCAGTCCGGTGGATAAGCTGATCTTCCTGAACCAGGAGCTGTTTCTCATGATCGAAAACACCGTATCGGTGGATCTGCTCTGTCAACTGTTTTCCTCTCAGCTCATCACGAAGGGAGAGAAACATCTGCTGGATACCGGCCGTACTTATTATAAGCTGCTGCGCCAGATCGCCGCAGAGGGGAAAGAAAACGGCGTGTTCCGCGAGGATCTTTCCATCAATGACATCACCCGGGCCTATGCCATGTACGAGCGGGGCCTTATGTATGACTGGTGCATCGTCGGAGGCAATTATTCTCTCTGCCAGTATGCATCTGTCATGATGCCCATGTTCCTCTCCGGATTTCTCCGGAAGTAAATTCTTTTCTGTTTTTATGCAGCATTATACAGCAATTACCGTGCCAACCGATCCCTGTCATGGGGCGCATTCAGAAATTATTGAAAATTCAACAATTCATTATGATCAATAAATATCCGGTTCCCGTATAAAAAAATGAGAGTAAAGGAAATTTCCTTTACTCTCAAATTTTTTATTTATCCTTCAGTTTGTATCGCAGCAGTGACGGCGAGATCTTCAGTTCTCCGGCAGCCTTTACAATGCTGCCGCCTGCGCGCTGCAGTGCACCCTCAATCAGGCGGGTTTCTTCTGCCTGCAGGTAGTCCTTCAGCGTCAGGCCGCTGCCTGCAAATTTCTGAAATGTATCGTCCGACTTCTTTGACGCAGGCTGCAGGATGTTTTCTCCCATCTTGATGTACTCGTTTACATCGCTTTCCTCGATGATATCCTTTTTACGGATGGCGAAGAATCCCTCCACGATGTTTTTCAGTTCCCGGACATTTCCCGGCCAGTCATGTTTCAGCAGCAGCTTCCGGGCATCTGCAGAGAACCCCTTCACTTTTCGGTGCTGTTTTTCATTCATACGCTCTATGTAGTAATCTGCAATCTGCAGCACATCACTGCCCCGGTTCTTCAGCTTTGGCAATTGAAACTGAATGACAGAAAGTCGGAAAAAGAGGTCCGAACGAATCTTTTTGCTTTCCAGAATTTTTTTTGCATTGCTGCTGGAGGCTGCAATGATGCGCACATCGATATAGATCACCTCTTTGCTTCCCAGAGGCCTTATGGATTTTTCCTCGATGGCTTTCAGCAGTTTAGCCTGAATTCTGAGAGGCATGGAATCCATTTCATCCAGAAAGAGCGTCCCTTTATCCGCCATTTTAAACAGTCCGTCTTTTTCCTCTGCATCGGTGAAGCTTCCCTTCTTAATGCCGAACAGAAGCCCCTCCAGCAGATTTTCCGGCAAAGCACTGCAGTTCACATAAATGAACGGTGCTTCTCTGCGATTGCTGAGTGCATGAATGACCCGGGCCGTCAGTTCCTTCCCCGTACCGGTCTCGCCCATCAGCAGTATGGCGGAATCCACATCAGCAACTTTGGAAATCTTGCGTTTCAGGTCGGTCATTTCCGGGGAGCTTCCCACCAGAGAATCCAGGCTCAGCGTTTCATCCTCGTCTCCCGGCCGGCTGACTTCCATGGTTCGGAGCAGATCCACCGATTCATCATAGTTGGCCAGTTCGATGGCCGCAATGCTCTGGTCGCCTCTTTTCACCACATACACGTCTTCATATTCTCTGACAATCATCCCATCCTGCCGTTCCAGAATCTGCTCATGGTTGTGTATTACTTCCCCCTTGTGGATGGCCCGCATGCAGGTGCTGGTTTCCTGGCTGAGATTCGTATAAATCTGACAGAAGTTCTTGCCGACGGCATCCTCCGGCACAAAACCGAAAAAATCCGGGTTATACACATATGCATACTCTATGTTTCCGGCACGGTTTACGATGGTAAAATCCTTAAACTCTTTCTTCAGCTTCATCCTTTTCCTCCTGATAGCTGTCCAGCTTGTATCTTAAAAGCTGCTTGGAAATCCCCAGAACTTCTGCCGCATCCGTCAGATTCTGATGGTTCCGGCTGAAAGCGTCCAGGACGATTTCCCGCTCCAGCCGTGCCATGCGTTCTTTCAGACCGCTGTCTCTGCCTGCTCTGGCTTCACAGGAAGGTTCTGCTTCCAGTACATAGGACGGAATGTCGTTCTTTTCGATTCTGTCGTCTTCCGCAAAGGCAAATGCCCCTTCAATGACATTTCGAAGCTCCCTGACATTTCCCGGCCAGCTGTAATTCTGAAATATTTCGATGATTTCTTCGGAAGGATAGGCAATATGGGAATGGGTTTTTTCATTAAAATAGTCTATGAAGTGGCGGGTCAGAAGGGCGATATCCCCTTCTCTTTCCACCAGATCCGGAAGCTTGATATATACCACTGCCAGACGATACAGCAAATCCGGCTTCAACCGTTTGGCCCGGATTAAATCGGCCGGATCCTCGTTTACCGCCGCAACCACCCGGAAATCCACATAGGTTTCCCTGTCGGAACCAATCCGTCGGATTTTTTTACTCTCAATGGTCTTCAGCAGCTTCGACTGCATCTCCGGACTGATGGAGTTGATCTCATCCAGAAAGATCGTTCCTCCCTCTGCTTCTTCAAACAGCCCCATGCTGTCTACCGCACCGGTAAAGCTGCCCCTGGTGGTGCCGAAAAGAACGCTTTCCAGCAGGCTTTCCGGAATGGCACTGCAGTTCTGCGAAAGAAATTTTCTGGAATACCTGCGGCTGGAATTATGAATTGCCTGTGCCACCAGTTCTTTCCCGGTACCGGTTTTCCCGTAGATCAGTACATTTGCATTGGACAGGGCAATGCTGCCGATCCTGGACTTGATCTCCATCATGCCGGGATCCTGGGTGATGATGTCGTCCAGAATATATCTCGTCTGGTTTTTTCGATAAAGCATATGCCCTGAATGCTGCTCGATCTCACGCATATTTTCCTTGCCATAATAGAACTTTCCGATTTCTATGGCCCCCACCAGTTCCTGTCCATCGTAAACCGGATAGCAGGAGCCGGTCTTGGTCAGTTTCACGCCTCTGCCGGTGGTTAGCACTTCCCTGAAATTTTCAACGGTCTCGCCTTTCTGACAGGCTCTGAGCAAAGGATAATTCTCCGGGAGGTCACAGAACAGTTCCCTGATATTTTTTCCCCGGGCACTGGTCATGCCCAGCTGGAAATAGCGGTAATTACCGATATCATCGTATACGATCTGACCTGCCGTATCCACCAGAATGATATCTGCATCCTTCGAATCAATCAGCATTCCTGTCTCTTTCTCGTTCACGCCGTGTACCTCCACCAAAATCAAACTTCCTCCTGTATGGCAGAATCCCTTTCAAAAATTCTACTACAGGAGGAAATTGAATTCAAGAAAATATATAACAATTATTTGCGTTCAAAGAACTTGTCTGCCAGCTTGTAGCCGTCCGGGAAATGGTTATGGGCAGCTTCTGCGGATTTCTCCGTGAACTTCCTGCTTGCGTCCGCAGGCGCCTCGTTCCTGCTGTCATATAATACGAAAGGAACGAAATCCGAAGTATGGACTCTTCCTTCCACGGTGGTTCTGTGGTCAGGAAGCACCAGAATCCGAAAATCCTCGCCGGAGTCCCGGAGATACTCATAGAGGGGCTTCACCACTCTGTGATCAATGTATTCTGCACAGCGGATCTTCGCTTCCACATTGCCCTGATGAGAAGTTTCATCCGTTCCCTCCACATGCAGGTAAACCATGTCCTGGCCTCTCTTGAACTCTTCGATGGCATAGGCAACCTTCGCCTCATAATCCGTGTCGATGGTGCCTGTGGCTCCGGGAACGGTTACGATATGCATGCCTGCAAAGGTCCCGATGCCCCGGATCAGATCGACTGCTGAAATGACAGATCCTTTCACGCCATACTTCTCGTAGAAGTCCGGCAGGTCAGGCTTTTTGCCCTGCCCCCAAATCCAGAGAGTGTTTCCGGGATGAAGGCCTCTGGCTTCTCTTGCCTTGTTCACCGGATGATCCTTCAGCAGCTTGTAGCTTTCCTTCATCATATCGATGATGAAATCTGCGTTTTTACCCTTCGGAAGGTTATCCCCCACTCTCTGGCCCGGAACATCATGCGGAGGCATACATTCATAGTCGATGTGGGCATTGGGGTGTCCTTCGTGAATCAGCATGCAGTGTCTGTAACCCGTACCGGTGTAAAAACGCAGTTTTTCATTGGCAAATTTTTCGTTGATCACCTGCAGCAGGATATCGGATTCCTCCGTTGTGATATCACTGGCGCCATGATCAAGAATGATATAATCTTCATAATTATCCGCTCCGGCAGGATCCACCGTGGCAAGATTGGCCCGGAAAGCCACGTCGGTGTCATTCATCTCCACCCCGATGGCCACCGTTTCAAGAGGTGAACGCCCGGCCAGATATTTCCGCGGGTCATAGCCCATAATGGACAGATTTCCCGAATCACTGCCCGGCTTGATACCATCCGGAATCGTGATGACTGTTCCGATTTTACCTCTGGAAGCCAGCATATCGATGGTTTCCAGATTTGCAACTTCTAAAGGAGTCCTGCCGCCCAGAGAGTGAACAGGATCGTCTGCAGAACCGTCTGCAATCACAATCAGATATTTCATGTTTTTTCTCCTTCTCTACTTGTTTGCTGCTTCGAATTCCTTCATGAATGCAACAAGCGCTTCTACACCGTCCTTCGGCATGGCATTATAGATGCTGGCCCGCATGCCGCCCAGGGAACGATGACCCGCCAGGTTGATCATGCCTTTTTCTCTTGCCTCTGCAATGAATTTTTTATCCAGCTCTGCATCGCCTGTCATGAAAACAACATTCATGATGGAACGGTCTTCTTTCGCAACCGGGCAGCTGAAAAGCTCGCTGCTGTCGATGCAGTCATAAAGAATCGCCGCCTTTTCCTTATTTCTTCTTTCCATTTCGGCGATACCGCCGATGGACTTCAGATATTTGAAGACCTCTCCGGCAACATAGATGGTAAACGTCGGCGGCGTATTGTACATGGAGCCGTTATCCGCGTGAATCTTATAGTCCAGGTAGGTCGGAATTTCCGCAGCGGCATATCCCAGCAGATCTTCCCGGATAATCACGATGGAGACACCGGCCGGTGCCACATTTTTCTGTGCACCTGCCCAGATCAGACCGAACTTGCTGACATCGATCTCCTCCGACAGGATGTTGGATGACATATCCGCAACCAGCGGAATCTCGCCGGTTTCCGGAATATAATTGAACCGGGTTCCGTAAATGGTGTTGTTCGTTACGATATATGCGTAATCCGCATCCGGACGGATGTCAGCTTCTGTAATCTTTGGAACCCAGGTAAACTTGTCTTCCTCCGAAGATGCAATTACCCGGATATCTCCGAACTTTCCTGCTTCCTTATAAGCCTTCTTGGCCCAGGTACCTGTTATCACATAATCCGCTTTCTTTGAATTCCTCAGCAGATTCATCGGAACCATGGCAAACTGTAAGGTGCCGCCGCCCTGTACGAAAAGGACCTTGTAGTTGTCAGGAATGTGCATCAGCTCTCTGAGGTTCACTTCCGCCTCATCAATAATTCTCTGATACTCTTTGGAACGATGGCTCATTTCCATGACGGACTGCCCGCTTCCATCGTAATTCAGAAGTTCTTTCTGCACTTTTTCCAGTACCTCAAGGGGCAGCACAGAAGGACCTGCCGAAAAGTTGTATACGCGATCATATTTGCTCATGTTTTTTCCTCCTGAAATCTATTCCCGAAACGATTGTCTCCTGCTCTCCTCTGTTTCTCTGTTGAAAAAAACATTGCAAATTATGTGCCACTGTTTTTTTGCGGCAGAAAAGTGTAATCATATCAGCATTTTTCGGCATTTTCAGGCTTTTTTTCACAGATTGCCGCTTCTCTCCAGACGAAAAGTAAAAAAAATTATTTTACTTTCTGCCGAATTATTTTACTCCCTGTGTGAAAAATACCGTCCCCTGCACATTGCAGAAGACGGTATTCACCTTCATTCCTATTGGGTAATTTCGGACTGTTATCATACTACATACTATATTATGTACTACTTTTATATATTATATGCTAAAAAATCAGATGTGCCAGCGGGCAGATGATGATTAAGCTGATAATCGTTCGCTCCAGGAAGAGCACGAAGAGTTCCCACAGCTTCACCGGCAGTTTGGAGCCCAGAATCAGACCGCCTACTTCAGACAGGTAGATCAGCTGGGTTACAGAAACGGATGCCACAATGAAGCGGGTCATTTCGCTGGCGATGCCTTCTGCCGCAATGATGGACGGCGTGAACATGTCGGTGAAACCTACGATCATGGTCTTGGATGCTTCCGCAGCTTCCGGAACCTGCAGCAGTTCCAGCAGCGGCAGGAACGGTTTGCCAAGAATCTCGAAGATCGGTGTGTTGTTGGCCAGTACCAGTGCCAGCGTACCGATGGCCATAACCGTCGGCAGAACGCCAAACCACATGCCTACCGCATTCTTCACACCATTTTCCAGGAACTGTCCGATGCCCTTGAATTCAGCAGCCTTCTTCAGTGCCAGATCCATGCCGTACTCGAAAGAGTTCTTGTACTGCGATGGGATGGTTTCCGGCATTGCCTTTCCTTCTACCACATAGGTATCCGGCTTTCTGGACAGAGGCGGGATGCGCGGCACGATAATGGCACAGGCTACGCCAACCAGACAGATCATCAGATAGTATACCCCGAAATACTGCATCAGGTCAACTTGCGCCAGTACCACGATACTGAAGGTAATGGATACGGCAGAGAAGGTCGTCGCGATGACAGAAGCTTCTCTTGCGGAATAGTATCCGCCCTCATACTGGTTGCAGGTCAGCATTACGCCCAGTGTGCCATCGCCGATCCAGGATGTGAAGCAGTCAACTGCGGCACGGCCCGGAATCTTGAACAGCGGACGCATGATCTTCGTCAGCAGTGCGCCCACAAACTCCAGCAGACCGAAGTCCAGCAGCAGCGGCAGCAGCAGTGCGGCAATCACGAAGATGATAACCAGCACCGTCAGCAGATCACCCAGTACGAAACCGCCGGCTCCGCCCTCAGTGATCATGTGAATGATACCTGTATCTTCATCCCCGGCTGCAACACCCAGGTATGTCAGCCAGATAAAGATGGCGCCCAGTACCCGGACTGCGACCCAGACCGGAGAGGTGCAGAAGGTATCCTTCAAGATCGGATGCTCTGTGATAAATTTTGGTTTTCCAAGTGAGATGAGAGACATCACAGCAGAAATTGTAACGATAATTACGCATAATAGCGGCAGCACACTACCCAATGCGCCACCAATGATGTCTGCAATGATTTTGACAGTAATGGTCCAGTCACCGTTGTACTTCACCGGAATCATAAACAGAATGATACCGACGATGGACGGAACCAGGAATCTTGCTGTCAGCTTACTCCTATTTGAACCCATAGTTCTTTTTCCTTTCTTTCGCCCAGAATTTGCCCAACAACTGCATTATACTACTTTGTTAAGATTCCGTCAAAATATTATGATAAGATTTTTTGTTTTTCTGCAAAAATGTTGTTTTTTTGTTCATTATACACAATTCTTTTCAAAATCCGTCGTCCTGATCCACAAACAGGTCAGACGCTTTTTTCTTCCAGCGCCATATTCTGAATCCATACCCCTTTCCGCACCAGTACGAATCCGATTGCGCATTTGATTAGATCCGTCAGCTGGCAAATCAGGTAGATCCATACAATCCCCATGCCCGTATACCGGCTCAGTGCAAACACCACAGGAATGGTTGCCACCCACATGAACGCACTGTCAAAGAAGAATGTGATCACGGTCTTACCGCCGGCCCGCAGCGTGAAATATGCCGCGTTGACGAAACCGAAGATCGGCATGCACAGACCGCAGATCTGGATGAAACAGGTCGCCAGCAGCTGGACGTCCGCAGTGGTGTTATAGATCAGCGGGAACAGACCGGCGATGGAAAAAAGAACCAAGCCGGAAATCATGCAGCAGAATACCGAGAATGCAATCAGCTGTCCGTCTTCCCTTCTCGCCTGCTCCAGCTTGCCTGCCCCAAGCAGCTGTCCGATGATGATGCCCACCGCATTTCCCATGGACATGAAGACCACATTAAACAGGTTGCAGATGGTGTTGGCGATATTGATGGCAGCCACCACTTCCAGTCCCCGGAGTGAGTAGCACTGGGCCAGCAGCGCCATGCCCACCGACCAGAGCACTTCGTTGAGAAACAGCGGCGTACCCACCTTCAGAATCTTCACCGCCAGGGCGGCAGGAATCCGAAAGCCGCGATAAAGCCCTGCGGCGAACGGATTTTGTTCCGAATGGCTGTGGGTCCAGACCACCACAATGGCCAGTTCCACGAAACGTGAAAGAACGGTGGCAATGGCAGCGCCCACCACACCCAGCGCCGGTGCACCGAATTTTCCGAAAATCAGTACATAATTGAAGAGAAGATTCACAAGTACCGCCACGATGCCTGCCGTCATAGGCACTACGGTCTGTCCGCTTTCCCGCAGCGTTCCTGCATAAGCCTGCACCAGAGCAAATGGAAGCAGCCCCACCATCATGACGTGGAGATAGTCTTTGCCGAATTCCAGCGTCTTTTCCAGATCTCCTTCCCCGCTGCCTTCGTGAAGAAATGCCTGGATCAGATTGTCGCCCCAGAATGCGAAGACCACCAGAAACGCTGCTGTCAGGCCGCAGCCCACTGCCAGCTTGAATCGGAAGGTATGACGCATCCCATCGTAATTCCCGCTGCCGTAGAACTGGGCTCCCAGGATGCCTGCTCCCGCCACGATACCGAATACGCAGATATTGAATACAAACATGAGCTGATTGGTGATGGCCACGCCGGACATGGGTTCGGTTCCCACCTGTCCCACCATGATATTATCCAGCATACCCACGAAATTGGTGATGGCATTCTGCACGATGATCGGCATCACGATAATCATGACTTTTCTATAAAAAGCCCGGTCTCCGATGAGGGAGGCCAGGCCGTGTTTATCCCTGATTCTGTCTGTTGACACTTGAAACGCACCCCTTCCCGCCGCTTTCGCAATATCAGATACAGACAGTATAGCATAAAATTGGCCTGCGTGCAACGACTGGCAAAATCCGTAATTTCGGACGCTGTATTCCGCGAAATACAATCCGGCGCGATTCAGTGCGTTGAATCGGTGAAGTTTTTTCGCCGTTTTTTTGTGGATCTCCTCTTTTCCGGTTTTTTTATGCCAAAATCCGAAATTTCGGACGATTTTTTGGACTTGGGGCAAAGAAACAGAGGCCTCCGGAGGGTCAGCTTTGGGTATGGTTTTCATTTTTTGTCTTCTTTTCTTTTTTTACATGAGCGAAAATGCGGGTTTGCTTTAAAATAAAACATGGCTGGTATGTTCCCCTTTCCTGTTTTTTATCCTCTTTCTGTGAAATGCATCGATTCCCTTCCTCGCGCATTTTGTGTCGTTTCAGTGAAAAACAGGTTAATATTATGTGAATCGTCCGTTTTCATCTTTTTTCATCTTTTTTACTTTTACACGTGCAGAAAAGATGCGTTCTTCTCTTCTGTTGGAAATCAGGCGTTTACGGGATGACTGCTTTTTTGGCTTAAAAATTGCATTTATTTTTTAACAATTCATAAACAGTGCGGAGACAGACGAGATTGCTGTCTCTGTGAAAGGGTTTGGAAATATCCGCAACGAACAATTGTAAGGAGGCGAAACAATGAAAAAGAAGTTATTATCATTAGCGCTTGTTCTCGTAATGATCATGACGTGCCTGGCAGGCTGCGGCGGCGGCAGCAGCGATGCAGGTTCCGGCGGCGTAAAGTACGATGATGGATTCGGTGAAAATGTACTTCGTATCACCTACGACCATGAAAATGAATCTGGTGACCCGAGACAGACCACCGCAGACTACATCATCCAGATTAACATCTTCGATACGCTGATTCAGATGGTTTCCAACGCAGACGGCAGTACCGAGCTGAAGCCGGGTGCAGCAGAATCCTACACCGTATCGGACGATGGTCTGACCTACAGCTTCAAGCTGAGAGAAGGCATTAAGTACACCAACGGCGAAGAAATGACTTCCGATGACGTACTGTACACCATCGACAGCATGATGGATCCGGAAAGAGCAACCAAGAACTCCGACTGGTTTACCATGCTGGTAGGCGCACAGGATGTACTGGACGGCAATGCAGATACTGTTGAAGGAAAAGGTATCATTATCCATGATGACTACAATTTCGATCTGGTTCTGACCGATTCCTATGCACCGTTCCTGTCCGTACTCAGTGTTCCGGGCTGGTCCATCCTCAACAGAGAAGCATGCGATGCAGCCGATGAAGCAGGCGGCGGCAAGACTGGTACTTACTTCGGTTCTGAACCGGAATACACCATCGGTTCCGGTCCGTTCGTTCTGAAGGAATGGGTTCTGAACGACCACATCTATCTGGAAGCAAATCCGGATTACTGGCAGGGTGCACCGAAAATCGACGGTATTCTGATTAAGGTTGTCAGCGACTCCGAAACCGAACAGATGATGTTCGAAAAAGGTCAAACTGATATCTTCGATCTGGATAATGCAAGACGTCTGATCAAGGGATACGAATCCTCCGATGAATGGAAAGACAATGTAGTTCATAAAGTAACCTTCGGTACCATGTATCTGACCTTCAACGAAAATATCGAGCCGTTTGATGATGTCCGCGTTCGTAAGGCTCTGCAGATTGGTATCAACAGACAGGAAATTCTGGACTCTGTTTACGAGGGTGCAGGCGTGCTTGCCAAGGGTATCTTCCCAGAAAGCATGGTTGGCTATAACAAGGATCTGCCGGAAATCGAATACGATCCGGAAGGTGCCAAGGCTCTGCTGGCAGAAGCAGGCTATGCAGACGGATTTGAAATGGAAGTTGCATGTACCGCAGATGAAGCACAGGAAGTATTCCAGATTCTGCAGCAGCAGCTGGCTGAGTACAACATCACTCTGAATATTAATCAGATGGATGAAGCTTCCTGGTACGATATCCGTTCCACCGGAGAACTGCCGATGTACAGATCCACCTGGTACGGTGACTTCAACGATCCGGATAACTTTATCTACACCTTCTTCTCCGGTGCATCCACCAAGTCTCGTTCTTTCAACTATAAGAACACGGATGCCATCAAGAGAATCGAAGCAGCAAGACATATGATTGATCCGGACGAAAGAACAGCAGAATATCAGGAACTGGAAAAGATCGTTGTACAGGATGATGCCGCATGGATTCCTCTGTTCCACATGGACAAGGTAAGAGTGATTCAGGACAGAGTAAAGAACTTCGTACCGCACTGGGCTGGTTGGGGCGATTGCTGCTACTACGGTGTGGAACTGGAACTTTCCGGTGAATAAAGATCAAAAACAATACCAATTTCAACCTTAACTGTTTACAATCACAAAGGAAGGGATTCTCAGCAATAAGGGAGGATCCCTTCCTTTCTTAAAAAACCTGACGAAAGGACAGAAACACAATGGGAAAATATATTGCCAAACGTATTTTGATTTCTATCCCGCTGATGATCGCTGTGGTTCTGGTGGTGTTTCTGATGCTGCAGGTGCTGCCTGGCAACCCGATCACTGTTATGATGGGAGAAAAGGCCAGCCCGGCAGTCATCGAACGTGTTACGGAGCAGATGGGCCTCAATGATCCTGTCATGGTTCGTTTCGGCCGCTATATTCTGGACGCATGCCAGGGAGATCTCGGGATCTCTTACAAGCTGAACCGGCCAATTACCGGACTCATTATGGAAGCCTTTCCAAACACGGTCAAGCTGGCAATCGCGGCTGCACTGGTTGCATGGATTATCGGGATTCCTGCAGGCATCGTGTCTGCCATCCGGAAAGACACCCTGCTGGATCGTGGACTCATGGGCTTCTCTCTGGTGGGCATTTCTCTTCCGGTATTCTGGGCTGCCATGCTGATGCAGTTTATCTTCGCATATAAGCTGGATTTACTTCCTGTTGCCGGCTTCTCCACCTGGAAGCATCTGATTATGCCTGCCTTCGTACTGGGCTGGGCTTCCTCCGGTACCATTGCCAGACTGACCCGTTCCAGCCTGCTGGGCATCATGCGGAATGATTATATCCGTACAGCAAGAGCAAAGGGACTCCGGGAATCTCTGGTTGTCATCCGTCATGGACTGAAAAATGCCATGATTCCGGTTGTAACCATGATGGCCATGCAGTTTGCCAGTCTCCTGTCCGGTGCCGTATTAACAGAAACTGTATTCGGAATCGGCGGTATCGGCGTTCTGATGGTTTCGGCTGTCAACGACAGAGACATGCCACTGCTGCAAGGATCCGTTATTTTCTCTACCATGATTATTATTTTAGGAAACCTGGTTGCAGATATCCTGTATTCCTTCCTTGATCCTAAGATTCGTGAGCAATAGGGGGAGTCAACATGAAACGCAAAAACATGAACCAAGCTGCCGACATCCTGGCAGATAGAATCGCAAGCGGTTTTTCCATGGAAGGCACCGACTGGATTCCAGAGGGAGCTACAGAACCTGCACAGATTGAAGAAAAAGCAGAAGCGGAAATTGCACCCAATGAAACACTGAAAGAACAGATTCTCAGCATCTTTCGTCATAATAAAGTTGCGTTGGTATCCGCCATTATCATCGCATTATTCGTCATTGTAACCATCGCTGCACCGCTGTTTGCACCTTGCGACCCGTATGTACAGGATTTGACCAATCGTGCCGGTACACCATCTGCGCAGCATCTTCTGGGAACAGACCAGCTGGGTCGTGATGTTCTGAGCAGAATGATTTACGGTGGCCGCGTATCGTTGATGGTTGGCCTGATTCCAACATTGATTTCCATGGCAATCGGTACAGTTCTGGGCCTTGTTTCCGGATTTATTGGCGGCAAAATAGATAACATTATCATGCGTATCGCGGATGTGCTGATGGCATTCCCGTCCCTGTTGCTGGCCATGCTGGTTTCTTACACGCTGGGCGGAGGCATGCTGACAATTTTCATCGCCCTGAGTCTGGCCGGCTGGGCAGGTACCGCTCGTGTGGTTCGTTCCGAAGTACTGTCTCTCCGTGAAAAGGAATACGTGGAAGCAGCCACTTCCATCGGTGTGAAGAGAAGCGTCATTATGATGCGGCACATTCTTCCAAACTGTGTTCCTACACTGGTAGTGCTCTTCACCATGAATGTTCCTGGCAACATTCTGACGGAATCCAGCTTATCCTTCCTTGGCATCGGTGCACAACCTCCTGATCCAAGCTGGGGTCTGATGGTGTTTGAAATGAAGAAATATCTTTCAGACTCTCCGGTTGCAACACTGGCACCTGGTATTGTCATTCTGATTCTGGTCGTTGCATTCAACTTCCTGGGTGATGCCCTCAGAGACAAACTGGATCCATCCCTGCAGAACTAAGATAAGGCGGTGAAACTATGAGCAACAATGATTCTATATTCCAGATCCGAGGACTGAAGACACAGTTTTTCACCTCGAAGGGTATTGTTCCCGCCGTGGATGGTGTGGATATTACCGTAAAGAAAGGCGAAGCCGTTGGCCTGGTTGGTGAATCCGGCTGCGGGAAAAGTATGACCGCCATGTCCACCATGCAGCTTCTCCAGTATCCCGGCAGGGTCGTGGCAGGAGAGATTTTGCTGGATGGCGAAAACCTTCTTGAAAAAACGAAAAAAGAAATGGATGAAATCCGGGGAAATCGAATTACTATGATTTTCCAGGAACCGATGACATCCCTGAATCCTGTGTATACTATTGGAAAGCAGGTTTCTGAAGCAATCCTGATTCACGAAAATGTTTCGAAAGAAGAAGCGAAGCAGCGTACTATTGATATTTTCCGCAAGGTCGGTATTCCGGAACCAGAAAAAAGATACAACGTGTTCCCGCATCAGCTTTCCGGCGGTCTTCGTCAGCGTGTGATGATCGGTATGGCCATGGTCTGCAATCCGCAGCTGATGATTGCTGATGAACCGACCACTGCGCTGGATGTAACCATCGAAGCACAGATTCTGTACCTGATGAAACAGCTGCAGAAAGAGCAGGGAACTGCTGTGGTCATGATCACTCACAATCTGGGTGTGGTCGCAGAATCCTGTGATTATGTATATGTCATGTATGCAGGTAAAATCATGGAAGAAGCCCCGGTTCGCGAGCTGTTCAGGGATCCGAAGCATCCATATACATTCGGTCTGATGAACTCCATTCCGAAGATGACAGAAGTGAAGGAACACCTTTACACCATCAAAGGTTTGGTTCCAAATCTCCTTCACCTGCCGCAGGGCTGCCGTTTCTGTCCTCGCTGTGAAAAGGCCATGAAGGTCTGCACCATGTACGAGCCGGATCTTTATGAAACCGAAGATGGCCATAAGGTAAGATGCTTCCTGTATAACAAGGAGGTGATGAACAGTGGAAAATAGAAAAATCCTCGTTGAAACCAGAGAACTGACGAAAGAATTCAAAACGGTTTCCAGCGCCTGGAGCAAGAGCAAAGGAATCGTCCATGCTGTAACGGATGTCAATCTCCAGATTTATGAGGGCGAAACCCTGGGCGTCGTAGGAGAATCCGGCTGCGGGAAATCTACGCTTGGTCGCCTGATTCTCCGTCTGCTGGAGCCGACCAGAGGTTCTGTGCTGTTTGACGGTCAGGATCTCAGTCAGCTGAAAACAGAAGAGCTCCGCGATATGCGGAAACAGATGCAGATGGTCTTCCAGGATCCGTATGCTTCCCTGAATCCGCGGTTAAAAATCCGTGATATCGTTGCAGAACCACTGGTCACACACAAAATCGTGAAATCCAAAGAGGAAAGCACCGCCATCGTCGAAGATCTCCTTCGGAAATGCGGTATCCGTCCGGAATTTATGTACCGGTATCCGCATCAGTTCTCCGGCGGTCAGAGACAGCGTGTGAGTATTGCCAGAGCACTGGCTCTCAACCCGCGTCTGATTGTCTGCGACGAACCGGTATCTGCCCTGGACGTTTCCATACAATCTCAGATTCTGAACCTGCTGGGCGACCTGCAGGCCGAACGGAATCTGACCTACATCTTCATTTCCCATGACCTTTCGGTAGTTCGCTACCTGTCTGACCGGGTATGCGTCATGTTCCTGGGCAAGGTCTGCGAACTGGGAATCACCAGAGAAATCTACGCGGATCCGATTCATCCGTATACCAGATTCCTTCTGGATGCGGTTCCTGTTCCGGATCCGGAGCGGAAGAAGGAGTCCAAGGATATGCTCACCGGCGAAATCCCAAGTCCGGTCAATCCGCCGAGCGGATGCTATTTCCGTACCAGATGTCCGTATGCGACGGAGCACTGTGCACAGGAAGCACCGGAAATGCGCGAAGTGCGCCCAGGCAGATTCGTTGCCTGCCACCGCGCCGGCGAAGTATAGGAGCTTTCAATCGCAATTCACACCTCATACCATACAAAAATCCGGACTCTGTTGCATGAAGCAGCAGAACCCGGATTTTTTCTGTCCATGCCCCTTGCGTCTTTTCCTTTCCGGGTGTAGGATAGACAAGGAGCGTACAGAATCCGCTCAGAAACGAGGATACAACATGAAACTGATCTATGCGCTGGTGGCATTCACCATCGGCATCTTTATGAACGTGCAGTCCGGCGTCAACGGACAGATCCGGATGATCACAGGCAACCCCGTGTTTGCCTCCACGGTCAATTTCGCCGTGGGAACCGCAGCGCTGCTGCTCCTTCTTCTGATCACCCGCAAAGCCGGAATCTACAGGCTTCCTTCCCACAGACGGCTCCACCATACCCAGTGGTGGATGTGGACCGGCGGGCCTCTTGGCGTCATCTATGTCATGGCAGGCGTGCTACTTCCTGCAGCCATCGGCTTCGGTGCGTTTTTCAGCATGCTGGTGACCGGTCAGCTGCTGTTTTCAGCCATGGTGGATCAGCTGAATCTTCCACCCGGCCACCGCACTCAAATCAGCGGACGCCGTGTTTGCGGCATTCTGCTTCTCATCGCAGGCGCGTTCATCATTCAGAATACATAATTTACTTCGCAAAATCTACATTCCCGGAGGTTTTCTATGGACATACTGCTCGGTCTGGTCAGCTTTCTGACCGGTGTCACCGTCATCATACAATCTGCAGTCAACGGACGTCTCCGTTCCATGACTGCCAATCCCATCTTCGCTTCGGCATCCAGCTTCGGCGGCGGCCTGCTTCTGCTGTTTCTCATGCTTTTCGCCGCCCACTGGCTTGGAATTTATACCGTTCCCGCTCTCTCCGCCCTGGGGCAGACCCGTCCATGGATGTACATCGGCGGCCTGATCGGCACCGCGCTGGTCATCGGTTCCATCGTGATTCCAAAAAAAATAGGCTTTACAGCCTATTTCAGTATGCTGGTTGCAGGCCAGCTGGTGGGGTCAGTCATCGCAGATGCCATCGGCTTTCTGGGAAATCCCGTACATCTGCCGGGTCCGGCCAGAATCTTCGGCGTCGTCTGCCTCATTGCAGGAGCAGTTCTGGTTCAGAAGAAATGACCTGCCCCGCTTATATCGGCCTGTCTTCCCAGGAGGCTTTCTTAATCAGCCGGAAGACCACGATGTACATCAGCACCACGAAGCCCACGAAGATGGCAGTGGAAAGGCGTGTGCCGATCATACAGCAGGAATCGTAAAACCCGTGGAGAAATACTGCGGACAAATAACCCGCCAGCAGATTGGATTTTGCGCCGAATGCATTTCCCCGGCTTTCCGCCAGTTTGGCCCTGCCATAAAAGATTCCCATAAAAACGGCGAAGCCCATGTGACCCGGAATTGCCAGCAGCGCCCGGGGCACAGCCACAGACAGCCCGTAATTGAAAACGTACTTGATGTTTTCAAA
>JAQXSU010000209.1 GCA_029219125.1 Bacillota bacterium | reverse complement strand
TGAACTGATCTAGAAAATCACTTTTCAGATAAAGCATATCCACAAGGGTCACCCGACACTAGGAAGGCAGCAGAAGCGGCGCCATGGAACTTACGAAAGAATCCCGGAACAGAATCAGCTCCAGGTCGATTCCCGCAGCCTGCGCCGACGGGTTCTCCACCGTCATCAGGGCGCAGGCGCCGCCGAGAAAGATATCATACGGATCACGATCCTCCAGCTTTTCCAGCTGGTACACGCCGGTGGTCTCGCCGGTTTCAAAGTTATATGCAGTGCAGTCCTCCAGACCGTCCCAGGTCACATACCGCAGCGGTTCCCCCGGAAGAGGCAGGGCCGCCTGGCCGTAATACACACCGCGAAAGTCCTCTGCAGCCGTCACCACTTCCATCTCCTCCGGCTTCTTCAAGTCGCCTGCGATTCCCATGGCATCGCCCAGAGCCGCAGCCGCATCGGCAAGTGCCTCCTGCCGCCAGTGACTGTCCGTCTTATAGTAATCCGAAGCCTCCAGCACGCCGGTCAGATCCACATACGCGGCATAATCCATTTCCGAAGCGACCAGTTCGAAAAGCCGGTCATAGTCCAGTGCAGGCCAGCCGCCGTCTGACGCCAGATAATAGCCTTTATCCGGGATCACCGAAACGAAGATCCGCCCTTCACTGTCCGATAAGTATTTCTCATATACTGCCCGGAGTCGATCCGTCGCATTTCCAATGGACGTTTCCGACAGCGGGTACAGAATTTTCGAAATCGATCCGTCTTTGAGATACAGATTATTATTGTCTTTTTTTTGCAGCACGCCGTATTCCGTCACCGCCTTCAGGCTTCGAAACTGATCCCGCAGCGGGAACTGATCCAGGCTGTAGCTTTCGAATTCCGATGCAAACTGACCGCTGAGCACCGCTTCCACTGTCACTTCCGGGAATTGTGCAAGCTGCCGCCGCTCACTCTGACTGAATTCCGAAGGCGAATGGAACCAGCAGGCCAGGGTGACGGCGAAAAATACAGCCGCCAGCACGGTTAATTTCTTTTTCATCGTCTCACCCCCTAGAATCGGAAATACAGGAACGGGTTAAATGACCCGTCCACCAGATATGCAGTCACCACCAGAAGCAGGCATGCCAAAACAACCGGCTCTGCCCATTCCAGCACCTTCTTCCCAAAATCCGTTCTCCCGGCTCTTTCTTTAATGCGCGCTGCGATTATTTTTGGCAGCGGTGTGGCACCAAAGATGGCAGCCGCCAGAAGCAGTCCGTAGCTTCGCAGATAGTACCAGGTCAGGGTGCTTCCTGCAGAAACTGACCCCAGGCCGAACATGGACAGAAGATATTCTCCCGCCTCCTGCAAACTGGCCGCATTGAAAATCACCATGCTGATTACCACCAGAAGCAGGGTATATGCGTGGGAAACGAAAGCAGGTGCCTTCGCCAGGATTCCGCCCAGCCATCGCTTTTCCAGAAGCAGCAGCAAACCGTGAAACAGTCCCCAGACCACGAAGGTCCATGCGGCTCCGTGCCACAGACCCGTCAGGGCCCAGACCACAAACAGGTTGCACACCCAGCGGCCGAAGGACACCCGGTTTCCGCCCAGTGGTATATAGACATACTCCCGGAACCAGCCGCCCAGCGTCATGTGCCAGCGCCGCCAGAACTCGGTAATGCTGCGGGAAATATACGGGTAATTGAAGTTTTCCGGGAAGGTAAATCCCAGCATTCTGCCCAATCCGATGGCCATATCGCTGTAGCCGGAAAAATCGAAATAGATCTGCAGGGAAAATGCCAGTGCATAGATCCAATAGAACGCCACGGACCGGTCAACCGCATCCAGGCCGCCGAAAAGCTCCGCCAGCTGCCCCAGCTGATTGGCCAGCAGCACCTTCTTTCCCAGTCCCAGGAGAAATCGGCGTGCACCCTCATAAAGGCTTTCGGCTGTAATTGTTCTGGCATATGGATCCAGCTGCGGTTCCACATCCTTGTAGACTACAATAGGGCCCGCAATCAGCTGTGGAAACAGGCTCACATACATGGCAAACCGGATCAGATTTCTCTGCGGTATGATTTTTCCCCGCCGCAGGTCGATGGTATAGCTCAGAATCTGGAACGTGTAGAAGCTGATGCCGATGGGAAGCGCAATCCCCAGGGGCTCTGCCGGAATGCCGGTAGCCGCAGCGAAGCTTTCCACAAAAAAGTCCGCATACTTAAACCAGCCCAGCAGGCCCAGGCTGATAATCACTGATACCAGAAACGCGATACGGCTCTTTGGTACCAGCAGGCCCAGAGCCCATGCTGACAGAATGGAAAATACCATCAGCAGCAGGTACTTCGGCTCTCCATACCCATAGAAAAACAGGCTGGCCAGCAGCAGGATGCTGTTTGTCAGCCTGCCGGCGGTCCGCCTGCCGTCTTGCTGCCTGTGAGATACTGCCAGT
>JAQXSU010000208.1 GCA_029219125.1 Bacillota bacterium | reverse complement strand
CATATTTTACGTGACATGCTCCCACCACTTAACGAAGTTTGAAGTGGGGGCTTCTCAGTCAAGGAACCGAATGGTTCCAGTATCTCTGAGCTAACCCCGTATGCCCTACGGTTGTTATCTTTTTTATGCGAATACCATTCGCATTCCTTCGATTTTTATGTTTTTCGCAGCGTTCCTGTCACGGTCATGAACCGCATGACAAACAGGGCACTCCCAGTTTCGGGTACTCAAAGACAGTTCTTCAAGAACGTAACCGCATTCGTGACATGTTTTAGAGCTTGGAAACCATTTGTCCACTTTTACGAGCATTTTCCCCTGTTCCGCTAATTTGTAATCAAGAAAGCGAAGGAACATGCCCCAGGCGTTGTCAGAGACAGACTTTCCGAAGTTCAGTGCCTGAGACATGTCCTGCATATTCAGATCTTCCACGCAAACCAAATCGTAGGCGTTGGCTATCTGCCTGGACTGTTTGTGGAGATAATCTTTACGCTGGTTGGCAATCTTCTCATGGAGCAGCGCAACTTTCCTGCGCTGCTCGTCGTATCGATGGCTTCCTTTTTTGCGGTGCGACAGTATGCGCTGCTGCCTTGCCAGTTTGTCCTGTGCTTTCCGGTAATAATGCAGGAACTGTTCGTCCACCTGGATTTCGTCTTCCGAGGATACAAACAGGTTCTGCATGGAAAAATCCAGACCGATGATAGTTGCTGGTTCTACCGGCTGAATCTCCGCCTCATATTCAAACAGAACAGAGGCATAGTATTTACCGGTCGGCGTTTTACTTACAGTTACGGATTTTAATACATATCCCTCCGGTATGATGCGATGCTGTTTGATACGGACCTTTCCGACTTTCGGCAGCACAAGGGTGCCACGCTCCAATCGGATATTGTTGTTCACACATACACTGCTGTAGGAATCATGGTGCTGTTTTCTGGATTTGAATTTGGGATAGCCAACCTTTTTATCCCGGAAGAAGTTTTGGAAAGCTGCATCCAGGTGACGCAGAGCCTGCTGCAGTGCAATGCTGTCTACTTCCCTGAGAAAAGGTTTTTCTTTCTTAAAGGCGACAAGATCTGCCGCACATTTGGTATATGACAGGGATTTGCCGGTTTCTTCATAACTCTTCGTCTTTGCTTCAAGGTAGTGGTTATACACAAGCCGCACGCAGCCGAAGGTTCTGGCAAGCAGCACCTGTTGCTCCGGATTGGGATAGATTCTGAATTTGTACGCTTTATGGTTTACCTGCGTCATTTCTTTTCCCCCTGCGTTTCGATGTAGCGGCGAATCGTATCTATATTTGCACCACCTGTGGTCAGCAGACAAAAGGACCTGCTCCAGAACATTTCCTTCCAGAGAGATTTCCGGATTTGCGGGAACTCCTTTTTAATCAGGCGGCTGCTGGCCGACTTATATGCATTGATGAACTTGGAAAGCTGCGTGTTTGGGTGTCCTTTAAAGAGAACATGTATGTGGTCTCCATCATGATTCCATTCTTCCACGGTGATGTTATAGTTTGGTGCAATGTTTTCGAAGATTTCACGGAGCCGCTCCGAAACCGTGTCATTTATGACTTTACGTCTGTATTTCACGACCAGAACAAGGTGGTAATGCATCAGGAATACTGAATGATGATTGCTGTCTAATTTCATTGATATACCAACCCTTTTTAATATTAGTTACTGAATATATTATATCACAAAATGATTGGAAATTCAACGAAGTTCAACAAGATCAATAGCAGAAAACGCCGGAAACCGCCAATTCATCTCACCACCTATAGAGGATGGGAGTATTCTTGGCTCCGGCGTTGGATAAAATTATATCCGCAGGATACGGTGGCACTGGCTACCGCGGACCTGAAAAAAGGTGAAACCATTGTTGTAGATGGACAGTCCATCGTGCTTCTCGACGATATTCCCAACGCCCATAAGATTGCACTGAAGGATTTCGAGACCGGAGAAGCCATCCGCAAATATGACAATATCATCGGTTATGCATCCAGACCGATTAAAAAGGGAGAATGGATTCATGCGCACAATGAGGTGACCGGTGGCCATCATTTCTACCGTGTTCTGTGCCAACGGACCGCTGCGCAAGCTGTCAAAGATGGCAGAAGAAAAATACCCTGCCACAGAGAATTTTGACGGTGTCATCGCCTTCGATCAGTAGTTTGGCTGCAGCCAGACCGGTCAGGATCTGGTCACCACCTGCAAGATCATCGCAGGAATCGCGAAAAACGCCAACTTCGGCGGTGTGCTGCTGGTATCCAACGGCTGTGAAATGGCGATCCCGACTGTGCTGGAATACTATCTGGGCGAGTATGACAAGCGCAGAATCCGGACGCTGACCTTGCAGACCGTGGAAGACGAATTTGAAGAAGGCATGAAGCTCATCGGTGAGATCATGGAAGAAGTCCAGAAGGGCGCCATCATGAATATGACTGAGGTGCCGGAAATGATGGGTGCAGAGCACATTCTGATGAACCGTGCCGCAGACAGAGAGATCTTCGACGGGATTGTGGATATGATGTATACCTATGATGCCTATTTCGCCAGATACGGTGAAAAAAGCGGCTGACAATCCGACTCAGGGGAACAAGGCCGGCGGTCTGACGACGCTGGAAGAAAAATCGCTGGGCTGCATCCAGAAAGGCGGACACTGTGCCGTGATGGAAGTGCTGAAATACGGCGCTGGCCACACGAAAGAAGAACTGGATTGACTACGATGCCGGCCGTCTGTTGACTGCGAAAACGCCGGAAGAAGTGGAAGCACTGAACCAGGAGCTGTATGATGCGGTCATGGCCACCGTAAACGGTCAGTATCACACCCGCACCGAAGAGAATGGCTACTACATCATGGGTGCACTGAAAGACGGCATGACGCTGTAAACCGATTATGAAACTGACTCTATAAGCTCATTTCTTTATCTGAAACTACAATATTCAAAACACACAACACGCAATGCAAAAGCGGCTGCAAGAATTCAGCCGCTTTTGTGTATATTTTTATGTGTATGAGATTGGCTAATTCATCAAAAATCCTGCGATCAGGAACAGCACTGCTGAAATGGCAGCACTGAGGATTCCATAAGGTGCCTGTGTTGTTGCGTGATCGAAGTTATTACATCCCGTCGCTGATGAGGTGATAACCGTAGCGTCGGAGTAGAAACAGATGTGGGAACCGAATACACCGGCACTGAGCACAGCAGAAACAGCCAGCGTTACATTGCAGTCCAGATTCTGTGCCAGAGGGATGACAATCGGCAGCGCAATGATGTACATACCCCAGTTGGTACCGGTAATGAACTCGGTAATGGACAGTGCGATAAACACAATCAGCGGCAGCAGCACCGGCGTTACGTACTTGGTAGCTGCGGTGATGACAAAAAGGGTAAAATGAATCTGATTATTTACTTCTGCAAACAGGAATGCCAGTATCATCAGCATGATCGGCATCAGCATGTTTTTCAGACCCACCAGAACCAGATCCATGAATTCCTCCGCAGACATAACGCCCTGCCACATGTAAAATACAAACATGAAAGCCAGCGTCAGCAGAACACCCTTCTGCATATCGCAGTCCAGCGCAATGGTCGATACAATGAGAACCAGAATCGGCGCAAACAGGTTGATCACCTTCGGGTTGGTAGGAACCACGCTGTCCCGGCCTGCCCGGATATCAATCTTTTCTGAACCCGGAGGTGCCAGCGGTCCGCCCTGCGCCACACGATGAAATGCTTCCTTCATCGGTCCGAAAATTGGGACAATGCCCAGGATGACCAGCGGCACCATGAGCGCCGCAATCCAGCCGTAGAAGTTATATGGAATAGTGCTGACGAAATACTTCAGTCCCTGTCCGGCCGGCGCCCAGCCGTTTGTTTCCAAAATTCTGGCACAGAAAATGGCCCAGGTGGACACAGGTATCAGCACACACAGCGGTGCCGCCGTGGAGTCCACCACATAGGACAGAAACTCTCTGGGCACTTTATGTTTGTCTGTCAGCTTGGTCATACAGGCACCAACTGTCAGAGAATTCATATAGTCGTCGATAAAAATAACGATACCAAGAAACCACGTCCACAGCAAAGAAGATTTCTTCGTCTTTGCCAGGGAGGCAATCCACTCACCGAACGCATAGGATCCGCCTGCCTTTTCGATCAGTGCGATGATACTGCCCATCAGGCCGCATACGATGATCAGAAAGGCGATATCCTCACTCATCATGACAGAAAGCACTGCATCACTGAAATTGGTGAAGGTGTTGGAAATCCATGATCCGTCATTTCCCATGGTCTCCGGTCTGGAAACCATGATAAAGCCCAGCAGGGAAGCCAGAATCAGTGCCTCAAGAATTCGCCGGGTTGCAAAGATATAAAAAATAAGAAAAATAGCGGGCATGATCGAAAAGAATCCGTACTGCGACGGATCCGCCGGCAGTGTGCTGGTCAGGAAGACTGTCAGGAGCAATACTGCTGCAATGATCAGCAGCGTTTTTTTACCCTGAAAGGCCAGTTCCCCGGTTCCGTATATTTTTTTCAACTACCATCTCCCCTTTCAAAATAAACCGTCTGCGGACCTTTCTCTCGCCCAAAAATTCCTGTCTGCATACGGTTAAAGCGGTCAAGCATAATTATAACAAAAATGTTTCAGAATTCAACAATTATTTCTCTTTTTCCTGTTGTTTTCCGATGTTCTTTTGAGGTATTATATTCTTAGAAATTATGGAAGAAAACGGTTCGGATTCCGAACCAAAAAGGAGAATGAATTATGGATATGAATGGATTTTTTTATCAGGTAGACCAGCTTCTCATGGAGA
>JAQXSU010000207.1 GCA_029219125.1 Bacillota bacterium | reverse complement strand
ATCTTTCAGCATAAATTCATAGGTTTTCAAGTCCGGTTCTTCCTCGATATAGGACAAAATCCGTTCTTCCGGCGCTTCCAGCAGTTCCGGCGTGAAGAACGACATGACGGCACTGACTCTGGCAATGACAGAATTGCATTTATCATCCATAGCCTGGTATTTCGCCTCGCGATTGTCTTCGTCTTTTTTCATATGGGCATAGACAAAGGCATGCTCCAGCTTCAGCCAGATGGCATCGCGAAGCTGCAGCGCATCCGAAAGTGTCCGCGCAGATTCTGTGAGACGGCCCTGGTATGCGGCGAATTCTTCCGCCTTCTGCCGGCAATCTTCCAGGTCCTTTTCCCAGTTCGTTTCATCCGGATACATGGCTTCAATATCCCACTTATATTTCTGTTCGATGTCTTTTCTCTGTTTTAAATTTTTATCCCCCATTTTTACCTCCTGAGCAGTAGATTAAAATCATTTTTTATGGTAAAATATCATACTTGATGGATACTGTTATGTAGTATACCATAAAATTACGGATTTTACAAAGAAATGACGAAAGGAATTTGACATATATGGATAACAGACCGATCGGCGTGTTTGACTCCGGCCTGGGCGGCCTGACATGCATTCCAAACCTTTTCCGGCAGCTCCCGGAGGAGCGGGTGATTTATTTCGGGGATACGGCCAGGACGCCTTATGGTTCCAAGGCGGTTTCCACCGTAAAGGCATATACAAACCAGATTGCGGATTTTCTGGCATCCCAGAATGTGAAGATGATGGTAATCGCCTGCAATACCATCAGTTCCACCTGTCTGCCGGAGCTGCGAGAACGATTTCCGGATATTCCGATTCTGGGAATTATCCGTCCTGCAGCCAGAAAGGTGGCCGAAACCTGCAGTGAGGAAAGCCGCATTGGTATCATCGCTACGAAGGTGACCATTGCCAGCGGCGTCTATACAGAGTCCATCGAAGCCATGCATCCGGGACTTTCTGTATTTACCAAGGCGACGCCGGCCTTCGTTCCGCTGATTGAAGAAGGAATCATCGACAATGAGATCATGGATCTGACCATCCGGTATTATATGGACGATTTTGTGAGAGAAAACCGGCTGGATACACTGATTCTGGGATGCACCCATTATCCACTGATCCGGAAGAATATTCTGCGGATTTATCCGGATCTTCGAATCGTCAATCCGTCTTACGAAATTGTGGAACGGGTGAAACAGGTGCTGGAGGAAGGAAATATGCTGGCAGCGTACAATGACCGGGAAAATATCTTTTATGCCAGCGATCTTTCGGAGAACTTCGTCAACATGATTCAGAACATTCTGGATACGGAAAAATCCGACCTGATCCTGAAATTCAAGAATCTGGATTTATAACAATATTGGTGATGAGAGGGAAAAGAAATGGATAAGGAAAAACTGTATGAAATGTTGAATATCGACTCACCTGCTGACTTTCAATATTTCGAAGATCTGGCGGAATTGCTGGAATGCGAAGAGGAGATTGAAGAACGGGCGCTGGCAGAGCTGCTGGAAGAGGTGGATAAGATCGTCTTATCCGATTTGATTTACAACTATTTCGAGGAGATAACCGATTTCCTGCCGGGTGATGCAGCAGAAACTTATGGTGTGATGGAACGGGTGAAGTTTGCACTGATGGGCCTGGCCAGAAACTGCGACGAGGAGGGTCTGCTGGCGAATCTGACAGATGAGCTGGACCGGTTCCGCAGATGGTATTCCGTGGAAAGTAAAGTGTACTGCACTCCCATCACAAAGGGTAAAGATCGAGTGGTTCCGGTGAGGGATGCGCTTGTTCTGGCCCGCAGTGAAAGTCTGACGGGAGAAAAATATGAATACGATTACAGAGAGTGCCAGGAGTATCCGCTGGAGGAATATATCATGTCCTTTGGGGATCTGGTAGCGGCACAGATGGAGGAAGAAGAGGCGTAACCGGCATGCCTGTACCTGCATATGATAAAGAAAACAAATATGGAGGTACGTGTATGGGAGACGAACAGAGATGTCTGGAATGCTGTGAAAGGGAATGCAAGGATAAATGTTTTCAGAAGTGCTGCTGTGACCGTGACCGGGATCGATGTGACCGTGACCGGGATCGGTGCGACTGGGACCGTGACCGGTGCGACCGGGACTTCTGCGATGATGACGGCGTGAATATCATCTGGCTGCTGATCATATTGCTGGTGGTGTACTGCCTGTTCTGCAATAACAATAACAGAAGAGGCGGTCTTTTCGGCGGACTATTTTAGATAAGTGCTGATACAAAAGAAAAGGGAGTTTAGAAGGATAGTATGAACAATCAATACAGACAGGGCATGATGTCTGCCATCGGCTGTGCCGTTTGGTGGGGCATCATGCCGATCTACTGGCAGACGCTGCAGGCTATTGATTCCATGGTGATTATTTTTTACCGAATCGTGCTGGTGGCAGCAGTCTGTTTTCTTGCGGCTGTGAAGGTTCACGGCATGGAAGAAATCAGAAAGAATCTCAGGCAAAAGGGAGTGAAGTTCCGGTATTTCATTGCAGGGGCATTGATCACGCTGAACTGGTCCATTTACATCTGGGCAGTAAATGCAAACATGGTCATTCAGACCTGCATCGGGTATTACATAGAGCCGCTTCTGGTGTGCGTTTTCGGTGTTCTGATCTTTAAGGAAAAACTGGATAAATTCAAGGTAACTGCACTGGTTCTTGCTGCAGCAGGTGTTCTGGTGGTAATCATCCATTTCCGGCAGATCCCTGCGGTGGCCATTGGACTTGGTCTGAGTTTTTCCGTATATGCAGCCATCAAAAAGAACTTCAATATGCCCCCGCTGCTTTCTCTGCTTTATGAGACCATGTTTCTTCTGCCGCCTGCACTGATGGTGATCATCGGTCTGGAAGTGACAGGAAATGGGGCTGTTGCAGCGGCAGGTCCCGGAACATTTTTTCTGCTCATGTTCTGCGGACTGTTTACTGCATTTCCGCTGGTGCTCTTTGCCAATGCGGCAAATAAAGTGGATCTGTTTGCACTGGGAATTACGGAATATATTTCACCGACGATTTCTCTGTTTATCAGCATCTTTCTGTTTCAGGAGCCCTTTGACGGCGTGCAGCTTGCTGCATTTGCCATCATCTGGGTCGGTCTTGCCTTCTTCAGTTTCGGAGAATACAGAAAAGTAAGACAGGAGGAATTGGAGTCCAGTGAAAAATAATCGCAGCGGCGGAAAGAGATCCGGCGCTTTGAAACTGAATTTTTTCCATGTGGCGCTGATGTATGTAGGAACCATCATGGGTGCAGGATTTGCTTCCGGGCGGGAAATATGGCAGTTTTTCGGCGTGTTCGGAAAATATGCACCAATCGGTGTATTGCTGGTAGGTATGCTGTTTATTCTGCTTGGTATGATGGCAAGCTATAACGCACGAAAGCTTGGAACAAATGATATGGGCAGGGTGATCGTGCCCGGCGGAAACCAGAAGCTGATTCGCTTCGTCGGCTATTTCATGGCAGTCATGCTGTTTACGGTACTGGTGACCATGACAGCCGCCGGCGGCGCATTGTTTTATCAGCAGTTCGGTCTGAATCGGATCCTGGGTGGCCTTTTGATTGCGTTTCTTGTGATCATTACGGTACTGGGTGAGTTTGAAAGAGTATCTCATGTGTTCCGGTATATCATGCCGGTACTGTCCGGCGTGGTGGTCATCACCAGTCT
>JAQXSU010000206.1 GCA_029219125.1 Bacillota bacterium | reverse complement strand
ACCAGAGGCAGGCCAGCCAGCTGCTGGAGCTGGATGATCTGCCTGCTGCAGATTACGAAGGAGAGTAAACGGAATATGAAAATATTTGCAATCGGTGATCCGCATCTGTCCTTCGGAGAAGGGGTGCAGAAGCCCATGGACATCTTCGGCGGCCAATGGGTGGGTCACACGGAAAAACTGTATAAAAACTGGAGCGAGACGGTGGCACCGGAGGATGTGGTCATCCTGTGCGGCGATATCTCCTGGGGGCTGAAGCTGGAGGAAGCCATGGCCGATCTGGACTGGATCCATTCACTGCCGGGCAGGAAGATTCTCTTCAAAGGGAATCACGATCTGTGGTGGCAGTCCATCAGCCGCCTGAATAAGCTGTATGAGGACGGGACCATGTGCTTCACCCAGAACCAGTGCCATGTGGCGGAAGATCCGGAAACCGGCATGCGGACAGCAATCTGCGGTACCCGGGGATGGACCTGTCCGGGAACAGACGGATATACGGACCATGACCGTAAAATCTACGAACGGGAGCTGCTGCGTCTCCGCCTCTCCCTGGAGGAAGGCCGAAAGGCAGGGGCAGACCAGATGATCGGGGTGCTTCACTTCCCGCCGACCAACGACATGCAGCAGGACAGCGGTTTTACCCGGCTCATGAGCGAATATGGCGTGAAAACCTGTGTTTACGGACATCTTCATGGAAAAGATGCCTATAAGCACGGACTGAAGGGTATCTTTAATGGTGTGGAATACCGGCTTGTATCTTTAGATTATGTGGAAGGAATGCCGCAGCAGGTCATTCCGAAGGAGGAATAAACATGAAAAAAGCAGTAGTAATCGTAACGGACAGTTTAGGTGTGGGGGCTCTGCCCGATGCTGCAGCATACGGCGATGCAGGAGCAGATACCTTCGGTCATATCTGGGAAGCCTGCGGGGAACTGAATATCCCCAATCTTCTGAAGCTTGGTTGGGGAAATATTGACGGTGTCTGCGAAGGCAGACTGGCTGTGGAAAGGCCGCTGGGATGTTACGGCAAGATGGCGGAGATTTCCCGGGGAAAGGATACGACCACAGGTCACTGGGAAATTGCAGGACTGCGGACGGATGTACCGTTCAAAACATATCCGCAAGGGTTTCCGGCAGAGTTCATGGCAGCATTTGAGTCTGCAATCGGACTGCAGTGTCTGGGCAATTACCCTGCTTCCGGCACTGAGATTATCGAAGAACTTGGACCGGAGCATGAAGCCACCGGCAAACCTATCGTATATACATCCGCTGACAGCGTGTTTCAGATCGCAGCAAATATCGATGTGATTCCGCTGGAACAGCTCTATGAAATCTGCCAGACTGCACGTAGACTTCTGGTGGGAGACTGGGCCTGCGGCAGAGTCATTGCCAGGCCGTATGTCATAAAGGACGGCAAACGGGAGCGGACTTCCGACCGCCGCGACTATGCGGTAACGCCGCCGGCCGATACCACTCTGGACATGGTGTCCAAAGGCGGAAAGATGATGTATGGCGTGGGAAAGATCGGCGATATTTTCAACGAGAAAGGCATCACGGAAAGCGTGCATACCGTCAGCAATATGGACGGTGTGGATAAGACCATCGAAGCCATGGGCATGGATTTTGAGGGATTTATCTTCACCAATCTGGTGGATTTCGACTCGAAGTACGGCCACAGAAGAGATCCACAGGGGTACGGCCGCTGCATCGAGGAGTTTGACGCCCGCATTCCGGAGATCCTGGATGCGCTGGGTGAGGAAGACATTCTCATCATCTGTGCGGATCACGGCAATGACCCGACGGCACCGGGCACGGACCATACCCGTGAATATGTACCGCTGCTGGTTTACGGCAAAAACTGCTTGCAGGGCGTGAACCTGGGCATCCGGAAGAGCTTCGCAGATATCGGTGCCACTGTATCGGACTATCTGGGTGTGGCAGATACCGGCATCGGAGAAAGTTTTAAGGGGGAAATACTGAAATGAATATGGTAACGCTGATACAGAAAAAGAAAGACGGGCAGGAACTGAGCCGGGAAGAAATCCAGTGGATCATCGACGGATATGTGGCAGGAGAGATTCCGGATTATCAGGTGTCTGCGCTGCTGATGGCTATCTATTTTCAGGGTCTGAGCAAAGAGGAAACCGTAGAACTGACCCAGGCCATGCGGTATTCCGGCGACACCATTGATCTGTCACCTATAAACGGAATCAAGGTTGACAAACATTCCACCGGCGGTGTGGGGGATAAAACCACTTTGGTGGTGGCACCTCTGGCCTCTGCCTGCGGCGTGCCCATCGCCAAGATGAGCGGACGGGGACTGGGATTCACTGGAGGAACGGTGGACAAGATGGAATCTATTCCGGGTTTCCGGACTGCGCTGGAACCGTCCGAGTTCCTGAACCAGGTCAATGAGATCGGCATGGCGGTCATCGGACAGACGGCCCATATCACGCCGGCGGATAAAAAGCTGTATGCCCTGCGGGATGTGACGGCAACCGTGGATAATTTCGGGCTCATTGCCTCCAGCATCATGAGCAAAAAACTTGCGGCAGGCTCTGATGCCATCGTTCTGGACGTAAAGGTGGGCGACGGCGCGTTCATGGAGAATCCGGAGGATGCGGTGACGCTGGCAAGTCTGATGGTGGAGATCGGCAATTCTGCCGGCCGCCGTACCGTGGCTGCCATTACGGAAATGGGCCAGCCGCTGGGCAAGGCAGTGGGAAACAGTCTGGAAGTTATCGAAGCCATCGAGACACTGAAGGGAAGAGGGCCTGCCGATATCACCGAGCTGGCACTGAAGCTTTCGGGAATCATGGTATATCTGGGCGGCAAAGCTGCTTCTCCGGAAGAGGGAATGGAAAAGACCCGGGCTGCACTTGAAGACGGCAGCGGACTTACGCAACTGCGCCGGTTCATCGGGGCCCAGGGTGGAAATCCTGCGGTGGTGGATGACTACAGCCTGTTCCCGCAGCATACCGTGGAAAAGGAGCTTCGTGCTGAGTCTTCCGGCTATGTAAGCCGTATCGAGGCCAGATGCATTGGTCTGGCATCCCAGCATACCGGTGCGGGCCGTGCCACCAAGGAGGATGCGGTGGATCTGTCTGCCGGCGTCTATGTCCATAAGAAGGTGGGCGACGCAGTGGAAGCCGGGGATATGCTTGCCACGTTCTACGGCAATGATGAAGGAAAGGTAGAAGCCGCAGTACGGGAGGCATCGAAGGCCTTTGTCATCGGCAGCCAGCCGGTGGAAGCACCGAAGCTGATCAAGGAGATCATCGGGCTTTGATGTAGCGTTCCTGCGGCATGACTGCGGCAGAATGCGGCCGTAAATACAACAGAAATGGAAATAAAATGGAAATCTGGAGGGGCAGACAGTATGTCACCCCTCTTTTTCCATGCGAAAATGGAAATGTCGAAAAAATAAAATGGAAATAAAATGGAAATATACTTGACGAAATGGTTCAAAAATGGTAGTATTTTGGCATAAACGGATGGTGCTGCCGGATGATAAGCCACAGGGAGGAGGCACCTCATCTGACGAGGTGGAATTGACGATGCAGGAGAGACAGAGTGATGCGTATTGAGAAACTGAAAAAACGAAAGGAAGAACTGGGCTATACCAACGAGCAGATTGCGAACCTGTCCGGTGTGCCGCTGAGCACCGTACAGAAGATCTTCGCCGGTGTCACCAGCCGGCCGCGGCTGGAAACCCTGCAGGCACTGGAGGCTGCTTTGTATCCGGATTACCATGCCAATGAAGGGCAGATGGCCGGATATGTGCGGGAGACCGGGCTTTTTTATGAAGCCGACAGGAATGGGAAGACCGGCCGGCAGAAAAAGCAGGGGGAATATACGCTGGAAGATTATTATGCGCTGACAGGAAACCGGCGAGCGGAGCTCATTGACGGGGTACTTTATGACATGGCAGCGCCTTCGGTGGTGCATCAGGCACTGGTTCTGGAACTGAGTACCGCGTTGAAAAACCATATTCAGAAAAAGGGCGGCGGCTGTTTTACCGGGGTGGCTCCCCTGGATGTGCATCTGAACCGGAACGATGAAAAGAATATACTGGAACCGGATGTGATTGTGGTCTGCGACCGTGAGAAAATCACCTTGCAGCGCATCGAAGGCGCACCGGATCTGGTCATGGAAATACTGTCATCATCAACCAGAAAACGGGATCTGGGTATGAAATATGCCAAATATCTGGAAGCCGGTGTACGGGAATACTGGATCGTGGATCCGGAAAACCGTCGGGTTGTGGTTTATGTGATGGAAACGGAAGCACTTCCGAGGGTGTATACCTTTGATGAACAGATTCCTGTTTTTATTTTCCACGGTGGCTGCATCATCGATTTTTCAGAAATACAGAGAAAAACAGAAGATTTGTATGGACCGGGCAGGCAAAATACTGTACCGGCAGAAAGCAGTGAGGATGAAAATGACCATTGAAGAGATGAAGAAAAGAAAAGAGGAGCTGGGATATACGGACGAGCAGATTGCAATCCGATCCGGTGTGTCCCTTGGCATTGTGGAGAGCCTGTTTGCAGGTGAGAGCGGGTTGCCGAAGTATGCTGTGCTTCTGGCACTGGAAGCAGTTCTGAAGCCCGGGGCAGAGCAGGTGCGGGAACCGGAATTTCACTATGCAGCCGATGGGGAAGGAAAGTCCTTCTGGCCCAGGAAGCAGGGAGAATATACGCTGGAAGATTATTATGCGCTGACGGGAAACCGGCGGGCGGAGCTCATTGACGGGGTACTTTACTTTCTGACGGCACCGTCGCCGAAGCATCAGGTTATTCAAAATGCAATCTGGAGAACAATCGATGATTACATTCACAAAAACGAAGGAAAGTGTTTTTCTACGACAGCTCCGTGCGACGTGCAGCTGCGTGAAGAGAAAGATGAGATCTATGAACCGGACATTTTCGTCGTATGTGACCGGGGGAAGATTCATAAAAAATGCGTGATCGGTGCGCCGGATCTGGTGATTGAGATTCTGTCCCCGTCCACGAAACGGAAGGACATGATTCTGAAGCTGGCAAAATATACAGAAGCCGGTGTAAGAGAATACTGGATCGTGGATCCCGAAGAAAAGAAGATCCTGGTTTATCCGCCGGGGGAAGAGTTTGAGGTGAGGATTTACGGATTTGAGGATCAGGTGCCTGTATCCATTTTCGACGGCAAGTGTGTCATCGATTTCGCAGAAATCCACAAAGAGGCAGCCTTCCTGTACGAACTGGAAGAAGGATGATTTTCATTTCATGGGCATACCGGACCGCCCTTTCACATACATTAAAGTGACTGCACAGAGAATATGGGAAGGGGCGGCATTTTTATGTGGAAAAAAGATGGAGACGGCAGACGCTGCCGCATACCGAAGATGCATCTGGGGGCGAACGGCAAAAAAGTGGTTTCCACCTGCCTGGGCTGCGCACTGATTCTGGGAACTTTCGCAGGGGTCAGCAGGATGCTGCCGAAACAGGAACCCATTGTCATCGATGAGTCATCCATCGTGACAGCCGGGGAAGCACCGATGACCGATACGAAAAAAAGCGCATTTCAGGTGGCGGCCAAAGGGGCAATCCTCATCGATGCATCCACCGGAAAGGTGCTGTTTGAACAGGACAGCCATAAGGAACTGCCCCTGGCCTCGGTGACGAAGGTGATGACCATGCTGCTGGTGATGGAGGCCGTGGATGGAGACAAGATCACGCTGGATGACAAGGTGACCATCTCTGAGAGGGCGGCTTCCATGGGCGGAAGCCAGATGTACATGGAGGTCGGTGAGACCCACACGGTGGCGGAACTGATGAAGGGGGTCGCCATGGCTAGTGCCAACGATGGATGTGTCGCTCTGGCCGAATATGTGGCCGGCAGTGAGGAAATCTTTGTGGAGCGTATGAACCAGAGAGCACAGGAACTGGGCATGCGGGATACACATTTCGTCAATACCAACGGTCTTCCTGTGGCAGATCATTATTCCAGTGCATATGATATAGCATTGATGTCAATGAAACTCTATGCATTTGAGGAAACCCACCAGTGGTTCACCACCTGGCAGGACACCATCACCGTGGGCCTGCCCGGAAAGGAAAAGGAATTCGGCCTGACCAACACCAATAAGCTGATCAAGGCGTATACCGGGTGCAACGGGATCAAAACCGGATTTACCAGCGAAGCAGGTTACTGTCTGTCAGCTTCGGCAACCCGGGGCGATACCCACCTCATTGCCGTGGCCCTGGGCAGCGAGACATCCAAAATCCGCAATGCGGAGATCGCAAAAATGCTGGATTATGGTTTCGCCAATTATGAAACGGCAGTGATTGCAGAAGCAGGGCAGGTGATGGGAACCGTGGAGATTGAACGGGGTACGCCGACCAGTGTCAATGCAGTCACCGCAGAAAAGATCACGGTGCTGGCAGCCAAAGGAGAAAAGGATGCAGTAAAAAGCAAAGTCATCATCCGCGATACGGTTCCGCTGCCTTTGAAAAAGGGCCAGGAAATCGGGAAAGTGGAGGTCTGGCAGGGAAAAGAGAAAACAGCAGAATATCCTCTCATAGCCGAAAAAACAGTAGAAAAAGCTTCCTTCCGGGAACTGGTTTCCAGACTGGCGAAGGCTGCATTTTCCTGACAGGTGGCCGTGAAGGCATCATTTCATTCTTCGCCGGATACATACAAAAGACGAAAATCCGGAGAAACAGTAAGGGGGCTATGAGATGGAAAAGGAATATATTTTGTCATTCTCGTCTTTCTATAAGGCGGCTTATGCGCAGGAAGTGCTGGAGGAAGCCGGCATCCGAAGCAGCCTGCGGAAGCTTCCCGCGGAACTGATTCATTCCTGCGGTACGGGGCTGTATCTGAGGACCGACTCCATACAGCAGGCAGTTGACGTCTTTGACGGCAAGCAGATTGTACCGAGGGGCATCTTTGAAATCGTGGGTCGTGGGCGTGGAAACCGGGAATACAGAAAAGTGCATTGAATGACAGGACGGGGCTGCTTCCGTGAAACGCGGAGGCCGTCACCGTCTTTTTTCATGGCCCCGAATCCATTGACATCGTCATTGGCAAAAATATGAAACATTTTTAGGAAAGGCATTGACAGGAATGCGGCTATGTGATATTTTAATATTGTCTTAAACACTTAAGACAATAGGCATAAATGATTCAGAATTGTCATACAGACAATTTCAGAGAGGGGGCTATATCATGGAATGGGATCTGGATGACAGCCGATCCATCTGGCCGCAGCTGAAGGAACTGCTGATCCGGGCCATCGTGTCGGGAGAGTATGAAAAAGGAGGTACTTTTCCTACCGTACGGCAGCTGGCACAGGAAGCCGGTGTAAACCGGAACACCATGCAGCGTGCCATGGCGGAACTGGAAGCGGAGGGACTGCTGATCACCAACCGAACGGCAGGGCGCACCGTGACCACGGATCAGGCGCTGATCGATGCCATGAAGGAAAAACTGGCAGATGCCAATATACAGACATATCTGAACGAAATGCAGTCTCTGGGCTATACGGAACGGCAGGCTGTGGAACGGATCAATGAAAAATTCGAAAGAGGGGAAATGAAATGAGTGAAATCGTAAAATGTGAGGGACTGACGAAAGTCTTTTCCGGCTGCCGTGCCCTGGATCAGGTGGATCTGTCCATCGGCCGCGGCAAGGTAATTGGATTGCTCGGCCCAAACGGGAGCGGCAAGACGACCCTGATCAAAATCCTGAACGGCCTGCTTCAGCCGACATCCGGAAGTGTCTTTATCGACGGACATATCCCGGGAACGTATACCAAATCCATCGTAAGCTATCTGCCGGACAGAAACTACTTCGCCGACTGGATGAAGGTGAAGGATATCTTCGACCTGTTCAGTGATTTCTATTCGGATTTTGACCGGGAGAAGGCTGCAGACATGTGCCGGGCGCTGGGCATCGAGGAAAGGGCACAGCTGAAGACCATGTCCAAGGGCACCAAGGAAAAGGTGCAGCTGATTCTGGTCATGAGCCGCCAGGCACAGCTTTACCTGCTGGATGAACCCATCGCCGGCGTGGACCCGGCGGCAAGAGAATACATTCTGGGCACCATCATCAATAACTATAACGAAGATGGGACAGTGATCATTTCCACCCATCTGATCTCCGACATCGAGCGGATTCTGGATGAAGTGATCTTTATCCGTGAGGGGAAGATCCTCTGCCATGAAGGCGTGGATGAAATGAAAGAGCGGGAAGGCAAATCCGTAGATGAGGTATTCCGCGACTACTTCCGCATGACGGCATATCAGGGGTACAGAGACCCGGAGCGGGAAGCACGTGAAAAGACTGTATACAACGCCGGGCGAAAAGATTTTGAGAAGCGGGGATCGAAAGAGGAGAAAAAAGAGGAAGAAAAAGAAGAGGAAAAGGGGGGCGAAACCAATGACCGGTAAACTGATCAAATATGAATTTCGTTCGATTCTGAAAATCATGGGGATCGGCTGGGCGGCGCTGCTGTCCATGGCGCTGTTTGCGGGGCTGTTTGATCACATCGCTTTCAGCCAGAACGATTTGGACGGGTTCGGTCATCTGACAGAGATTGCATC
>JAQXSU010000205.1 GCA_029219125.1 Bacillota bacterium | reverse complement strand
TTTTTTCTTCCCGGCAGGACAGATTCCACACAGGCTCCGCAGCCTGCGCCTCATCTTCCCATACCGTACGCTCTCTGAAAAAAATACGTTCCATCTGTTTTGCTCCGTTTCCACGGGCAAAATGCATATCCTCTTTTTCTTCCGCCTCTATCTTACTGCCGGAAGTGAATTCTGTCAATCCCTTCCATGCAGTTTTTCCGCGAAATACTCCAGCGCTTCCCGATATCCGTCAAAGCCTTTGCCGCAGATCATCTTTTCCGCAGCCATGGACACATAGGAATGCTGCCGGAATGCCTCACGGCTCCTGATGTCGGTCAGATGTACCTCCACTGCCGGAATGGCCACTGCCTTCAGGGCATCCAGAATGGCCACGCTGGTGTGGGTATAGGCCGCTGCGTTGATGACGATGCCGTCGGTGTTTCCGTAGGCTTCCTGAATTTTCGTCACCAGATCGCCTTCATGATTGGACTGATAGACTTCCACCTCCAGCCCCAGTTCTGCTGCCCATCCGTGGATGGACTCCACCAGATCTGCGTATGTCTGATGTCCGTATAATTCCGGTTCCCGGATTCCAACGAAGTTCAGGTTCGGTCCGTTTATGACAAGTATTTTCATTGATTTCTCTCCTCTCTTCTGCCTGCGTGCCGCAAGCATGCCTGTCCGTGCCCGCCGGCATGCTTGCCGGTTTACTTTCCTGCCGGTGTACTGTCCAGCAGTCCATCCAGCACTGCCAGCGCCGCTGCCGCTTCCACCACCGGGACTGCCCGCTGCACGATGCAAGGGTCATGACGGCCTTTGATTTTCAGCTTGGTATCGCAGCCGCCGGACATGGATACACTGTCCTGCTCCTTGAAGATGGAAGGTGTCGGCTTCACTGCAACCCGGAACACCACCGGCATGCCGCTGGCGATGCCGCCCAGAATACCGCCGTGGTTGTTGGATTTTGTCCGGACGGTTCCATCCTCATCGACAAAAAACGGATCGTTGTTCTGGCTGCCCCGCAGGGCTGCACAGGCGAATCCGTTGCCGAACTCGATGCCTTTCACGGCAGGAATGCCGAACACAGCCTGAGAGATTCTTCCTTCCATGCCATCAAACATGTGGTCGCCGCAGCTTCCTGCCGGCAGACCTTCCACCACGCATTCGATAATGCCGCCCACCGAGTCGCCTTCCGCCTGGGCCTGGGCCATGGCCTCCATCATTGCCTGCAGACCCGCTTCGTCCACCCTGTGAATCCCGGTCACAGGATCCATGGCTGCCGCTCCGCTGACACCGCCTACCGCAATCATCTGTGCCGTCACCGTGATGCCCCGCCGTTCCAGAATCTGCTTGGCCATACCGCCGGCAGCGCAGAGCGGTGCCGTCAGTCGTCCGGAAAAATGGCCGCCGCCCCGCAGGTCCACGCCGGATCCGTACCGCATCATGGCAGCGAAATCCGCATGACCAGGCCGCGGCACGTCTTTCAGATTGTTATAGTCCCCGGATTTCTGATTGGTGTTTTCAATCATCACGCAGACCGGCGAATTGAGGATCTTATATTTCTGTCCGCCGCCGTCCGCATCTGCTCCCGGCAGCTCCGCGGGCTGTTCCAGCACGCCGCTGAGGAACACCGGAATGTCCGGTTCCTTCCGCGGCGTGGAATATTTTTTTCCAACTGCGGACCGCCGGGCCATGAAGGCCAGCAGCTGGTCCATATCTATGATTTCCCCTGCCGGAAAGCCCTCTGCCACCATGCCGATGGCTTTGCCGTGGGATTCCCCGTAGATGGTTATTTTCAGTTTTTTTCCGTATGTGCTTCCCATAATAATTCTCTCTCCCTGAAAAATCCCGGATAGGATTTATTGACTGCTTCTGCGCCTGTGATTACCACCGGGCCGCTGCAGATGGCTGCTGCAACCGCTGCGCTCATGACGATGCGATGGTCTCCGGCGCCGTCTACAGTGCCGCCGGTCAGACGTTTTCCGCCGTCTTGTCCACCGCAGCCCTGACCGTGGATCACCAGGAAATCTTCTCCTTCTTCCACCGGGCAGCCCAGTGCCTGCAGCATGGCGGTCACCGTCTGCAGCCGATCGCTTTCCTTGATCCGCAGCCGCCCTGCATTATATATTCTGGTGTCCCCGGCTGCCGCTGCCGCAACCACCGAAAGAACCGGCACCGCGTCCGGAATATCTGCCACATTGATTTCCGCTCCATGAAGCTTCATGCCATCCGGGCAGCTGCAGGTAACGCTGCCTGCCGCCGCATCTTCTTCTACCTCTGCGCCAAGCTGCCGCAGCACCTGACAGATGGCCATATCCCCCTGTACCGACCGGAGATTCAGCCCCGTCACCGTCACCGGGCCGCCGCCTGCGGCGCCGGCTGCCAGCCAAAAGGCCGCATTAGACCAGTCGCCTTCCACTTCCATGGAAGCCGGTCCCCGGTAAACCTGTCCGCCCGGAATGTGAAACCGGCAGGTAACCGGTGCATTCTTTCCGGATGCACTGCTCTCCGATGCATCTGGTACATCCGATGCGTCCGGTGTATCCGGCGTTCCAGCCCCGTCCGGTGTATCCTCTTCAATTCGTATCCCGAACTGCCGCAGCACATCCAGGGTAATATCGATATACGGGCGGGACTCCACCTTGCCCGTCAGATTCAGCACGCTGTCTCCTTCCAGCAGGGGCAGTGCAAACAGCAGCCCGCTGATGTACTGGGAAGACACATTGGCTGCAATGAAGTATTCTCCCGCGGTCAGTCCGCCGGTAAGCACCAGCTGCCCATCTTCATAGAAGGCATTTACGCCGTGGGGTGCCATGGCTTCAAACAGAGGTCCCATGGGCCGCTGCATCAGCCTGCCGTGACCGGTGAATCGAATTTCTCCGGCCGCATCTTCCTCCTGCTGTCTTCTCTGCAGTGCGCCGCAGACCGGCACCATGAACCGCAGGGTCGTGCCGCTTTCACCGCAGTCCAGCAGGTTCTCGCCCCGCTCCATGGCCGCAATGACCCGCCGGGTCGCCTCCATGTCCTCGCTGACGGTCTCCAGCTTTACTTCCGTTTCCATCCCGGAAGTGATCTTCGACAGTGCCGCCGCCAGCAAAATCCGGTGGGCAAAGGACTTGGACTGTATGACCTTCACTGTTCCTGTGAGTTTTCTGTTGTCCAGTCTGACTTCCATCTATGCTCGACCTCCTGCCAGCAGTTTCTGGGCCTGTGCCACGTCCATGTGGCTGATAAAGCAATCCCCTATTTTTCGCGGCAGGATCAGGTTGATCTCTCTGCCTTCAATCTTCTTATCCGAAAGCATGCCCGCCAGAAGCTGCTCCGTGGTAAACGGTGCTTCCGTCGGAAGACCGTATGCTTCCAGCAGCCTCTTCAGTCC
>JAQXSU010000204.1 GCA_029219125.1 Bacillota bacterium | reverse complement strand
ATCAGCTATATCCACTCTGAAGCCTATGCGTCCGGCGAACTGAAGCACGGCACGATCTCCCTGATTGAGCCGGGCACGCTGGTGGTGGCACTGGGCACCTATGCAGCGCTGTACGAAAAGGCCATGAGCAATGTGGTGGAGGTAAAGGCCAGAGGCGCCGAGGTCATGGCTGTGACCACGCAGTCCCAGAAAGAGAGCATGGAAAAGACTGCGGACAGCACCATTGTCGTGCCGGATACCCATCCGGTTGTGCAGCCCTCTCTTGGCGTGGTTCCTCTGCAGCTGTTTGCTTACTATGTGGCTAAAGAACGGGGCTGCAACATCGATAAGCCAAAGAATCTGGCAAAGTCCGTCACCGTGGAATAGCCGGGAGAATATATTTTGAGAAATCAACTGAGAAACAATTGAGAAATCACAGGAGAAGAGAAAATGAAGCAATATGAAGTAAGAGATATGGCCCTGGCCCCGTCCGGCCATCAGAAAATCGAGTGGGTAAAGAGCCACATGCCGCTGCTGTCCGGTCTGGAAGAGGAGTTCCGTCAGACCAGGCCGTTTGAGGGTGTGAAGATTTCCCTTTCCGTACACCTGGAAGCTAAGACGGCATATCTGTGTCTGGTGCTGGCTGCCGGCGGTGCGGATATGTCCGTCACCGGAAGCAATGTGCTGTCCACCCAGGATGATGTGGCCGCAGCACTGGCCGACAGCGGTCTGAAGGTGTATGCATACCACGGTGCCACCCAGGAGGAGTATGACCGCCATATCGAAATGTGCCTGTCCTGCAGGCCGAATATCGTCATCGATGACGGCTGCGATCTGGTAAGCTTTCTCCATGAACGCCGGCCGGATCTGGCGGAAGAAGTATGGGGCGGCTGTGAAGAAACCACCACCGGCGTGATTCGTCTGAAAGCTATGGAACGGGAAGGCATTCTGAAATTCCCGATGGTTGCGGTCAACGATGCGGACTGCAAGCATCTGTTCGATAACCGGTACGGCACCGGCCAGTCCACCTGGGACAGCATCATGCGGAATACCAATCTGATCATCGCTGCCAAGACGGTTGTGGTGGTAGGTTACGGATGGTGTTCCCGCGGTATCGCCATGCGTGCGGCATCCCTGGGTGCCAGCGTCATCGTGACGGAGATCAATCCGGTGAAGGCCATCGAAGCGAAAATGGACGGCTTCCAGGTGATGAAGATGGAACAGGCAGCACCGCTGGGCGATATCTTTGTTTCCGCCACCGGCTGTGCATGGACCATCACCGTGCACCATATGCTGAAGATGAAGGACGGCGCCATCCTGACCAATGCCGGCCACTTCAACTGCGAGGTGGATATGGAAGGTCTGGAAAAGGCCTGCGTGGAAAAGAAAGAAACCAGAAAGAACATCATGGGCTACAAGCTGGAAAACGGCAAGTGGGTTAATGTCATCGCCGAGGGCAGGCTGGTGAACATCGCCGCTGCCGACGGACACCCTGCGGAAATCATGGATATGAGCTTCGCAGTGCAGGCCCTTTCGGCCATGTATGTGAAGGAAAACTATCAGAAGCTGGAGCATAAGGTCATCGATGTGTCGGGCGAAATCGACGACAAAGTGGCCAGAAGAAAGCTGGCAGCCTGGGGCATAGAGATCGATACCCTGACGCCGGAACAGGAAAAATACCTGAACAGCTGGCAGCTGTAAATCAGGATACAGATTCGGCTGGCCTCTGCAGGCTGGCCTTACAGAAGAGGTGAAGTGTTATGAGTTATACCTATGAAGAAATCCGGGAGCAGGCGAAAACTGCGGCTTCCGAGCTGGTGGAGACCGCGAAGCTGAAGCAGGGGGACATCCTGATTGTCGGCTGCAGTTCCAGCGAGGTGGTGGGCCTGCATATCGGCAAGGGTTCGGATATCAATGCGGCCGGTGCCATCTATGAGGGCATCCAGAGCGTGCTGCAGCCGAAAGGCATTTATCTGGCGGCCCAGTGCTGTGAACACCTGAACCGGGCGGTGATCGTGGAGAAGGAAGCCCTCCTTCCGGGGACGGAAATCGTCAATGTGGTGCCCCAGCCTCACGCCGGCGGATCCTTTGCCATGACGGTGTATCAGAACGCCAAGTGTCCGGTGGCGGTGGAGGAAATCAAGGCGGATGCAGGTATGGATATCGGCAGAACCCTGATCGGCATGCATCTGAAGAAGGTTGCGGTTCCCGTGCGTCTGTCTCTGGACAAAATCGGAGAGGCCGTGCTGATCTGCGCGCGGACGCGGCCGAAGTTTATCGGCGGCAGCCGGGCGGTGTATGATGATAATTTAAGCGGCGGAGATATTCCGCGGTAAGTGACTATGAAACCAAAGGGTAAAAGTACAGAGATACTGGAAAAAGAACTGAAGGATTATGCAAATCTGGATGGCTATTTCATGGAGAATGAAGAGGAGCTGGCGGAGGACAGTCTGACGGCACAGCTGCAGTCTCTGCTGGAGGCCAGGGGCATGACCCGGGCGCAGGCTGTGCGGGAGAGCAATCTCAATGAGGTATATGGATATCAGATTTTGTCGGGAACCAGAAGGCCGTCCCGGGATAAACTGCTGTGCTTCTGTTTCGCTTTGAAGGCAACGGTGGAGGAAACACAGAGCCTGCTGAAACGAAGCAGCTTCGCACCCCTGTATGCGCGAAACCGCAGAGACAGTATTATTCTGTTTGATCTCTCACATGGCAGGAGTCTGGCAGAGGTCAATGAGGATCTGTATGAACGGGGGGAACCGATCCTGGAGTAAAAACGAATAATAAGCTGCATGATTCAAAAAATACCTGACCATTGTCGGGTATTTTTTCTTGGAAAGAAACAAAATGCATTTGCGCATAAAAATATTATTTTCACAAAATAAAATATGCATAAAAGCATGAAACAGGCCTCGAACTTTCGGGGAAAAATGTCGGCGAGGAGTGTGGAAATGTTGAAATTTCAAGCATATGTAAAAACGGAGAACGGTTTGGCACGGTCTTTGCTATTAATAAAGGTGAATCACTTATGTGATGGAAACGTATAAGTTGCAATTAAGATACAGAAAAGAAACAGAGGGAAAAAGAAATGAGAAATGTAGTAATCGTATCCGCATGCAGAACCCCGATCGGAACCATCGGCGGTCAGTTTAAAACCTTAACTTCGCTGGATCTGTCCATTCCTGTAATGCAGAACCTGGTAAAGAGAGCCGGTATCGATCCGGAAATTATCGACGATGTCATCTGGGGCTGCAACTATCAGAGAACTTATAAAGAAAACAACCTGGCAAGAGTGGCTGCCGTAAAGGCCGGCCTGCCTGTAACAGTACCTGGCATCACCATCCACAGAAACTGTACTTCTTCCATGTCCTCCATTCAGATGGGCTACTATCAGATCAAGGCCGGAGAAGCGGACTGCATCATGGCCGGCGGTGCCGACAGCATGAGTACTGCACCGCATATGGTATTTGAAGCCAGATACGGTAAGAAATACGGTCATATGGAACTGAGAGACTCCATGTGGGATTCCCTGACCAACCTGGGTGTAGGCCCTGCCATGGGTATCACCGCAGAAAACGTAGCGGATGAATATAATGTAACCAGAGAGGAAATGGATGCCTATTCCCTCCGTTCTCAGCAGAGAGCCGTTGCAGCTATCGATGCCGGCAAGTTCAAGGATGAAATCATTCCGATCACCGTTCCGGGAAGAAAGGGTGATACGGTGTATGATACCGATGAATATCCGAAGCGCGACGCAAGTCTGGAAAAGCTGGCCAAGCTGAAACCGACTTTCAAGGAAGGCGGAAAAGTGACCGCCGGTAACGCATCGGGAATGAACGATGCATCCTCCGGTGTGATTCTGATGGCAGAGGACAAGGCAAAGGAACTGGGTGTTCCAATTCTGGCAAGAATTCTTTCCACCGCCACCACCGGCGTAAGACCGGAAGTGATGGGTATCGGACCAATCAGCGCATCCCAGAAAGCCCTGGCCAAGGCAGGACTGACCGTTGACGATATCGACCTGTTTGAAATCAACGAAGCTTTTGCTGCACAGTGCATCGCATGCCAGAAGACTCTGGGCATTCCGGAAGAAAAGCTGAACGTCAACGGTTCCGGCATTTCTCTGGGACATCCGGTAGGAGCCACCGGTTCCAGACTGGTACTGACCATGATGTATGAACTGATCAAGAGAGGCGGCAAGTACGGTCTGGCGTCCCTGTGCGCAGGCGGCGGCATGGGCACTGCGGTTGTCATTGAAATCGTATAGAGCAGCAGCTTATAGAACAGTAAATGGAAAACTAATACAATTTATATAAATCAATTTATTTCAAGCAAATCAGGAGGACATATTTATGAGTTATGATGTAAAGCAGTGGCTGCCGGCAGATCAGGTACAGGCAGCATATAAGGAAAAACTGGTGACTGCAGACGAAGCAGTGAAAATTGTAAAATCCGGAGACTATCTGCACTATGGTCTGTTTACAGGTGTCGTTGTGGATCTGGACAGAGCACTGGCAAAGAGAGTGAACGAACTGGAGGATGTGACCATCTGTTCCACCATGTGGAGTTATGCAGAGCCGCCTGAAATTCTGAAGGCAGACCCGAAGGCAGAGCATTTCCATTACTCCAGCAGCCACTTTACACCAATCGAAAGAAAGTGCAATAAGGCCGGAAACTGCTGGTTCCTGCCGGTACAGTTCAGAGAAAACACCAAGTTCTATGAAGAGTGCCGTCCTAAATTTGCAGTGGCAATGCTGCAGGTAGCACCGATGGACAAGTCCGGAAACTTCAACCTGGGACCACAGGTTGCAGAGTACTGGGGAATTCTGAAAAATGCGGACAAGATCATCGTAGAAGTCAATGAAAAGATGATTGTTAATCACGGAAATGAAAACTGCATCAATATCAGTCAGGTTGATTATGTGGTTGAAGGCAGCAACACACCGCTTCCTACCATCAATGCCAAGGAAGCCAACGAAGTGGAAAAAGCCATGGCCGGTCACATCGTAAAGCTGATTGAAAGCGGCAGCACCCTGCAGCTGGGTACCGGCGGATTCCCGAACTATGTAGGCAAGCTGATTGCTGAATCTGAAATCAACGACCTGTCCGTACATACGGAAATGTTCGTAGACGCTTATCTGCACCTGTTCAAGGCAGGAAAGCTGACCAACAACAAGAAGCTGAACAAGGGCAAGATGACATATACCTTCGCAATGGGCTCACAGGAACTGTATGACTGGATTGACGACAACCAGATGATGCAGGTTGCACCGGTAGAATATGTAAATGACGTAGACGTGATCAGCCAGAATGACAAGATGATCTCCGTAAACAGCTGCCTGCAGGTGGATCTGTTCGGTCAGGTAAACTCTGAATCCGCAGGCCTGCAGCACATCGGCGGAACCGGCGGTCAGCTGGACTATGTGATGGGCGCATTCAAGTCCGATGGAGGCAAGTCCTTCCTCTGCCTGCCTTCTACAAGAACCCTGAAAGACGGCACCAAGGAATCCCTGATCCGTCCGACCCTTCCGGAAGGATCCATCGTTTCCACGCCGAGAAGCGGCGTGCACTATATCGTAACCGAATATGGTGCAGTAAACCTGAAGGGTAAGAATACTTATGAAAGAGCTGAACTTCTGGTTTCCATCGCACATCCTGATTTCAGAGATGAGCTGATCGAAGCAGCAAAGAAGATGGGTATCTGGAAGACCTGCAGCACCCTGCAGAAATAAAAGC
>JAQXSU010000203.1 GCA_029219125.1 Bacillota bacterium | reverse complement strand
CTTCTGCATACATCTCTCCATGGATGCTGAGGGCATGGCTGCTGGCACTGCGCTGGGTGTCCGGTGCAACTACATATACATTTCCTTTTTCTGCGAGGGCCTCCGCCAGAGCACGGATGCCCTCGGCCTGAATGCCGTCGTCATTTGCAATCAGTATATTCATTTAATATTCCATTACCTTTCCGATCGCATCGTGAATCACCAGATCTGCCTTATCGTCGTACGGTGTCACGGATTTATTGATCAACACTAAGTTCTTACCCCGGAAATAACGGATCAAACCAGCCGCCGGGTAAACCACCAGAGAGGTTCCGCCGATGATCAGCGTATCAGCAGCTGCAATGGCTTCCACTGCACCATTGATGCAGTCCTCATCCAGTGCCTCTTCATACAGCACCACATCCGGCTTCACGATGCCGCCGCAGACCTTACACCGCGGAATTCCGTCTTCGTCACAGCTGGCCGGATTCATCACATCCTCCAGACTGTGGAAGGTATGACACTTCATGCAGTAATTCCGAAGTACCGAACCGTGAAGCTCGTAGACGGTTTTGCTTCCCGCTTTCTGGTGAAGACCGTCGATGTTCTGGGTTACCACGGCTTTCACTTTGCCTTCTGCTTCCAGTTTCGCCAGTGCCAGATGAGCCTTATTGGGCTGTGCGTCCGGATAAAGCAGGTTCTTTTTATAGTAATCATAGAAGGTTTTCATATGCTGCAGAAAGAATGTGTGGGACAGCATTTCCTCCGGGGAACGCCCGTACTCCTGCTGCGCGTGATACAGGCCTTTTTCGGAACGGAAGTCAGGAATGTTGCTTTCTGTGGAAACCCCTGCACCGCCGAAAAAAACGATGGATTTGCTTTCGTCAATGATAGTTTTCAGTTTTTCATCCATATTTATGCCTTCCTTTCAATTTTCACTGGATTATAGTATACCACTTATGTTACACTTTTGGTAGCAAAAAAAGGAGGAACCTACCATGAAAAGCGGTGAAAAAAAGACAGCACTCGTTCTATCCGGCGGCGGAAGCCGGGGCGCCTATGAAGCCGGTGCCTGGCAGGCTCTCGCAGAACTGGGGATCAGAATCGACATCGTCACAGGTACATCGGTGGGCGCCATCAACGGTGCCATGGTGGTGCAGGGCGATCTGGACAACACGGTGCGTCTCTGGAAAGAAATCGAGACCCACATGATCTTCGACGTTCCGGAGGGGACCCAGCCCAGAGAATATGCGCGGGAGATCGTCTTCAACAAAGGTGCAGGCACCTCCGGTCTGAAGAAGCTGCTGGAGAAATATATCGATGAGGAAACCGTTCGGAAGGCTCCTGTGGATTTCGGTGTGGTCATCGTGGAACTTCCCACCTTCACACCCCATTATGTATATAAAGAAGAGATGAAGCCGGGGCAGCTTCTGGATCATATTCTCGCCAGTGCTTCCCTGTATCCTGCCATTCACAGCTGCGAGATCGACGGTAAGGAATATATCGACGGCGGCTATGCGGATGTGATGCCTGTTCAGATGGCCCTGGATAAAGGCGCCGATGAGGTTATCGCCGTCTACCTGAATGCCGTGGGTATCGTGGATCGGAAAGCCTTGCAGGCAACCCCCAATCTGACCCTGATCGAATCCAGGTGGGATCTGGGCAGTACCCTGATCTTCGATACAGACAATGCACGCCGCATCATGCGTCTGGGGTATCTGGATGCCATGAAAGCATACCACGTTTTTGACGGCGAATACTACACCTTCGCCCGGGGCAGCTTCGACAAGGCCACGCTGAAAATGGCCGATGCGGCAGCCCATGTCTTTGAACTGGATCCATGTCTGATCTACACGAAGGAGCGCTTTCTGCAGGCGCTGGGTCAGGCAATCGAAGGCTGCGGCGAGGACCTGGAGGAAGCCATGAAGAAATACCAGTCTTCCGACCTTCCGCTGACGGCCACTGTGGAACTTCTGAAAGAGATTCACACCATGGGCAACAAAAAAATGCTGGCCTTTCTGGCAGCACGCAATCTTTCCGAAAAAGGTGCCGACAGCATTTTCCTGACCCGGGCTGCCATGCGTCTCATGCCGGAGTGCATTCTGGCCGGCCGGTTCTTAAGCAAGTACCACTTGTGAAGGAGTTATGTTTCATGAAACCCATCATTCTGAATACGAAAAATACGGAAACCCCGGGAGAAGAAAAAAGCCGTTCCCTCTATCTGCAGATTTATGATCAGATCAAAAGTCAGATTCTGCAGGGGGAAGCGTCCGCCGGAGAGAAACTGCCTTCTCTGCGGATTTTGTCCAGAGATCTGGGGGTGAGCATCACCACCGCCGAGCTTGCCTACAATCAGCTCCTGGTGGAGGGATATATTATCAGCCGCCCCCAGTCGGGCTACTATGTGGCACAGGTCACGTCCATCCAGGGGGAACCGGCGGCGAAAAAGTCAGCCATCCTTTATGACATCAACGATTACACGCTGGAGGGAAGTCCCTATCTCTATGATCTGAGCTGCTTTGACTTCAACAAATGGAAGAAATGCAGCGCCAAGGTGTTCAACGAGTATTCCCACCTGCTGCTTTTTGAGAGTGAGCCCCAGGGGGAGGCGGCGCTCCGGTTTGAGATCGCCAAGTATGTCTACAACTCCCGTGGTGTCACGGCCAGTCCGGATCAGATTGTCATCGGTGCCGGAACCCAGCAGATCACCAGTCATCTTTCCAGAATCCTGCGGAAGATGGACATCCACCATGTCTCTCTGGAATCGCCGGGTTATCTGCCGGTACAGCGGCAGTTTTCCGACGGCGGATTCACCATCTCCCATATTCCGGTGGGGACAGAAGGGATTGATATCAGCCGGCTTCCTGTAAATATTCCTTCGGCTGTTTATGTCAGTCCGTCCAACCAGTTCCCCACGGGCGCCGTTATGCCGGTGGGCCGGCGCTACAAGCTGCTGGACTGGGCCAGGGCCAACCACAGCATCATCATTGAGGATGATTATGACAGTGAACTGCGCTATTTCGGAAAGCCGGTGCCGGCCATGCAGGGGCTGGATGAAAACGGCTGCGTTGTGTACCTGGGTTCTTTTTCGTCTACCCTGTTTCCGGCGGTGAAGATCTCCTACATGGTGCTTCCGCCGAAGCTATCTGCAATGTTTGACAAAATAAAAGACCAGTACACGCAGACCTGCTCCAAGGCGGAACAGCTGACGCTGGCCTTTTTCATGGAAGACGGCTATTATTACACCGGAATCAAAAAAATGCGAAACCTCTACGCCCAGAAACTTCAGACGGCGCTGAACGCCTTTGGCCGCTGGGGTTCGGATTTTGTTTCGACGGTGGACACCCGGTCCGGCATCAACCTGTCGCTCCGCGTCCGTTCCGCCCGCTCTGCCGGGGAACTGTCTGCCGCTGCACGCAGCCTGAAGCTGCAGGTTCTGCCGCTGGCGCAGATGTCGGAGACGGATGAACCTGGCACCGACGACCTTCCTGCTCACCGCCTGATCTTCTATTATAATCAGGTGCCGCTGGCCGATCTGGAAGAACGGATCCGCATGCTTCTGGAGACCTGGCGGGAATAGATTTCCGCATTTCTGCGGGCTGCTGCAGGCTAGGCTGCTATACCCGTGCACCCTTCGGCCGGTCGCCGGCGGTGATGA
>JAQXSU010000202.1 GCA_029219125.1 Bacillota bacterium | reverse complement strand
GCGCTGCGGTACTATAACGGCAAGGCCATGATCAATTCCGTCAGCGGAAAACAGGAGTCCATGGAGGCGGTGTTCCCGCTGGTGAAGAAATACGGCGGCGTGGTCATCGGTCTGACTCTGGACGAGTCGGGTATTCCGTCCACTGCAGAAGGCCGGTTTGCCATCGCCGAAAAGATTGTGAATACAGCGGCGTCCTACGGGATTGCCAAGAAGGATATCATCATGGATGTGCTCTGCATGACCATCAGTTCGGATCCCCAGGGGGCGGTGACCACGCTGCAGGCGCTGAAGATGGTGAAAGAGAAGCTGGGTGTCCGGACGTCTCTGGGCGTGTCCAACATTTCCTTCGGCCTGCCGCGGCGGGATATCATCAATGCCAATTTCTATGCCCAGGCGCTGGCTGCCGGGCTGGACTGCGCTATCCTGAATACCAATGCCGACGGCATGCTGCAGGCATATCACGCCTACCGCGCCCTTGCCGGTAAGGATGAGAACTGCGGGAAATTTATTGAGACCTATGCGGGTACCACGGCACCGACTGCAGCACCAGCGGCATCTTCAGCGGCATCTTCAGCGGCATCTTCAGTGGCACCGGCTGGCGCAGGTGGTGCGGGAACTGCCGGAGCTGGCAGCCCGACGGTATCCGGTTCGGACCTGGAGCGGGCCATCGTCAAGGGTCTGAAGGAGCAGGCAGGTCATCTGGCAGCGGAGCTGGTGAAGACTACGGAGCCGCTGACCCTGATCAACACCCAGCTGGTGCCGGCACTGGACATTGTGGGAAAGGGCTTTGAAGCAGGTACCGTGTTCCTGCCGCAGCTGCTGATGAGTGCGGAAGCGGCCAAAGCGGCCTTTGAGGCTGTGCGCAGCGCCATGAGCAGCACTGGTGACACCAGCCAGACAAAGAAGGATAAGATTATCGTTGCCACCGTAAAAGGCGACATTCACGATATCGGCAAGAACATTGTCAAGGTGCTGCTGGAAAACTACGGCTATGATGTGATCGACCTGGGGAAAGATGTGGCGCCGGAGACCATCGTGGAAACAGCCCGGTCGCAGAATGTGAAGCTGGTGGGCCTCAGCGCCCTCATGACCACCACCGTGGTCAACATGGAAGAAACCATTCGCCAGCTGCAGGAGGCGCTGCCGGACTGCAGGATCATGGTGGGCGGTGCCGTGCTTACCGAATCCTATGCGCAGATGATCCATGCCGACCAGTATACCAGAGATGCCATGGCATCAGTGCACTTCGCTCAGACGGTGCTGGGATAAAGCGGTAAAGAATGGGATAAAACAGTAAAGAATCAGATGAGAAAATATGGGGCTGGCCTGTGAACAGAGCGTTTTGTTCACAGGCCAGCCCTTTCGCCTGTATTTTATCGCAGTACCCGTAGTTCCTTTTGCAGTACCTTTGCGTTAGTCTCGTCAAACCTCCTCAATTCGGCCGTAAAAATTGCGATAGAAGGGGGAACCCCCTTTGTAAATCAAGAGAAATTTTATAGAAATATACTAATAACTGGAAATTATGGATGATAATCCGATCAAAATCGAAAAAAATCTGCGATTCCAGGCGGCACCTCCCCCTTCTTTTTAACTTTTGTGAACCAAAAAAAGGGGGAATCCTCAGCAGTCCCATAAACCAGATGAGAAAAACACATCAGAACAGGAAATCCACAGGATCCGGCATCATCAATGGAAAGTATTTACTCTTGAAAAAAGAACAAATGTTCGCTATAATAACAGTACAGCATTCGCCGAAGGACCGATGATGGTACTGAGACGGCGGGCATTCATAGGATGAAAGGGGATGCAGACAGATGAAGATTGTGGCCAGACCTGTGGAAGCGGTGGCGGTGTTTTATCGTGGAGAATATCCGGAGCCCAGAAAATTCCGATATGAAGATCGAAGCGGCGTTCTGAAAACTATTTCCGTGGATAAGATTCTGGAGTCAGAACCGCTTCGGTTCGGCAGTGTGGAATTCATTCTCTATCGATGCCAGAGTTTCGTCTGCGGCCGGGATGTACGGTATGAGCTGAAGTATATTTTGAAGGATGCACGATGGGAACTGTATAAAATTTAAAAGGCAGCCCGAAGACTGCCTGATTATGCGATGCTGTATTACAGCTTCCGTCCGTCGGTGGAGATGGTGACCACCTGCCACGGAATGAATTTACCGCTGGCCTGCAGCGCGCGGCGGGCTGCCATTTCGATGCCGCCGCAGCATGGCACTTCCATGCGGACAATCGTAACACTTTTGATGTCGTTGGAGGCGATGATGGAGGTCAGCTTTTCCGTGTAATCGCCTTCATCCAGTTTCGGACAGCCAACGAGGGTGATCCGGCCCCGGATGAACTCTTCGTGGAAGTTTCCATAGGCATAAGCAGTACAGTCCGCTGCGATGAGCAGATCCGCACCATGGAAGTACGGTGCGTTTACCGGAACCAGCTTGATCTGCACCGGCCACTGAGAAAGCCGGCTGACCGCAGGAGCTGCAGCTGTGACGCAGGAAGCCGGTGGTTCGGAGACCGGTGTGCTTTCTCTGTGCAGGATACGGGACTGACTTCCCGGGCAGCCGCATGGGAGCACATCCGGTGCGGTGCCATTTCCGGCTGTATTGCCGGCTGGGGACTGTGTTCCGACTTTTGCTGCGGCCTGTGCCCGGCGGACCGCTTCTTCATCATAGGCCAGGGCCTCACGTTCTTCGAAGGTGATGGCGCCGGTAGGACATGCCGGCAGGCAGTCGCCCAGGCCGTCACAGTAATCCTCCCGCAGGAGTCTGGCCACGCCATCCACCATGCCGATGGCACCTTCATGGCAGGCAGCGGCACACAGACCGCAGCCGTTGCATTTGCTTTCATCTATCTTAATGATCTTTCTTTTCATTGTTCTATTCCTCTCTTCCGAATTTCATTTCTTCGCCGGAGCTGTCATATTTCTTCCGTTTGCCGGTGATATCTGAAATTTCTATTTTCCAGACAGCAGTTCGATGAAGGCTCCTGGCCACAGCATCCTCAAAGCCATCCATACCGGCAGGGGTATGGCGCTGACACAAAAGCTGCAGGGCGTGGATCTTTTCAGCATCGTCGGTTACCTCCGATGCGGTTCCCCGCAGAATCGCCGAGGCAAATTCCGTGGTGAATTTTTCTTCAATGATATGAGTATCGCAGACGCAGGCCAGGCAGACATGGGGGTTTGCACGCAGGCACTGGATCTTGAAGCCGTCTCTGGCACAGTGAAAATAGATGGTGTTTTCCTCCCGTACGATGGTGATCGGCAGGCCGTAAGGCAGACCCTCCGGATCTGTCAAGGAAAGCATGGCATATTCGCACCGGTCTGTCACATCATAAGCAAATTCTGCAGGCATTTCTCTGTCGATTCTTCTCATTGTGGATATCCTCCCTTTGACTTTCTGGATAGAGTATACTATAATGATACCATACTGTATGTTGAATTTTCAACAAAATGGAGAAGAATATGAAAAAAAGTGAAGAAATTTTGCAAGCCTGTCCATTGTTTGAAGGCATTTCTGCGCAAAATCTGTCTGCCATGGTTTCCTGTCTGGGTGCCCGGACGGTTTCGGCAGCCAGAGGGGAGATGATCTTTCGGGAGGGCGAGCCGGCCCGGTATATGGGGCTGATGCTTTCCGGCAGCGGGCAGATCATCCGGGAAGATTATTTCGGAAACCGAACCATCCTGGCCCGGATTGAAGCGGGGGATCTGTTCGGAGAGTCTTTTGCGTGTGCCGGTCTGGAGGCACTTCCGATCAGTGTGGCAGCGTCGGAAGACTGCACATATATGCTTTTTGACTGTCGGCGGCTGACCACATCCTGTACCAACGCATGCGAGTTTCACAGCAGGCTGATCTTCAATTTGCTGCAGATTGTCGCTGCGAAGAATCTGGTATTTCATCAGAAGATCGAGATCACTTCGAAGCGAACCACCAGAGACAAGCTGATGACGTATCTGCTGATGCAGGCTAAGGCAGCCGGGAGCAGCCGCTTTACCATCCCCTATGACCGGCAGGAACTGGCCGACTACCTGGAGGTGGACCGGAGCGGGCTTTCGGCAGAGCTCAGCAAGCTTCGAAACGAAGGGGTGCTGGAGTGCAGAAAAAATGAATTTTTTCTGAAATAATATGAAACAGACGAAACCAAATTGCATGAGTCGGCGTCATAAGAGATGAAAAGGGGTAAATGAAAGCGCATGTACATGGAAGATGAAAAAATCATTGCACTGTTTTTTCAGCGATCTGAGATAGCACTGGAGCAGGTGAGAAAGAAATACGGGGGTCTTTGTGCGGCTGTGGCGGGACGGATTCTAAGCGATGCACGCGACATTGAGGAATGCGTGACAGACACCTGGCTGCGGCTGTGGCGGTCCATTCCACCCGGAAGACCGGCGTCCCTGAAGGCATATATTGCCCGGATCGCCAGAAATCTGGCACTGGACCGGTACGCATACAACACGGCAGACCGGAGAAATTCCGCATTGACAGAGGCATTTGAGGAACTGGAAGGGGAACTGGGCCAGACAGCTGCCTCAGCAGAGATGCTGGAAGAGGAAGCGTTTCACAAGCTGCTCAACCGCTTTCTGAGAGGACTGAACCGAAATGCGAGAATTTATTTCGTGCGGCGGTACTGGTATGGAGAGAGCGTGAAGGAAATTGCAGAAAGCTGCGGCTGCAGTGAAGAGGCAGTGAAGTCATCGCTGTTCCGCAGCCGTGCCAAGCTGCGGGATACACTGGCAAAGGAGGGAATTTCCATATGAAGCAGGATCTGTTTCAGCGTTTTATGAATGGAATCGAGGATGAATTTCTGGAGGAAGCCTATGCAGAACCTGCCGCCAGACCAGCTTCAGCCGGATTCTCTGCCGGCAGAAGCCGCCGGGTCTGGCTGCGGCGCAGTATTGCAGCGGCGGCCTGCATCTGTCTGGTAGCAGCGGGTATTGCTGCAGGCGGAAAACTCCGTGATGATGAAAAGCCTGTAACCATGGAAGACATTGCGGCACTGGGATTCCGCCTGCTTCTGCCGGAGGAGGCAGAAGCGGCGACCTACGAAATCTGCGATGGCGGAGATGCGGTGGAGGCAGATTTTACACTGGCGGGAGAAACATATACCTGCCGTGCAGAAAAGACTTCTGAAGCGGAAGTTCCTGCCGCAGAGGATGGCTGGGTCGCATGGTATACGGAGGAAGAAAAAGTGCTGTATGTGCTGTC
>JAQXSU010000201.1 GCA_029219125.1 Bacillota bacterium | reverse complement strand
GGGTACCATGTGTATCGCAGTGGCTGCCACCGGGGTGGAAGGTCTGGAGACCATCATTCCGGAAGCGGGCATTTCCAACTGGTATGATTATTACCGGGAAGGAGGGCTTGACGTGCCGCCGCTGGAGTGGCAGGGGGATGATATCGATCTTCTGGCGAAGTACTGTTTCAGCCGGGCCAAGGATCCATCCGACTATGCGAAGGTAAAAGACGGATATGACCGGGCCCTGGCTGCCATGATCAAAGCCAAGGACCGGGACAGCGGAAATTACAACATCTTCTGGGATCAGCGGAATTATCTGAACCAGATTGAAAACTTCAAGGCTTCCGTGTTCATTATCCACGGCATCAACGACTGGAATGTAAAGACCAATCAGTGCATTCCGCTGTTTCAGGCACTGGAAAAACAGGGCGTAGAGCGGAAGATGCTGCTGCACCAGGGAGAGCACGTGTATGTGTATGATCTGGAAGGGTCCGGCACCCTTTCCATGGTGGAACGATGGCTGGATCACTACCTGCGGGGTGCAGACAACGGCATCGAAAAAGAACCGAAGGTTCTGGTGGAAAGCAACGTGGATCAGATGCAGTGGATGACTTCCGACACCTGGCCGCCGGAGGGCTGGGGGTATGAAACATTCCCTGTAAGCTACCGTGAAGGCAGTGAAGGTCTCGAAGGCAGCGAAAGCAGTGTAGCCAGTGAAGTAACGATAATTGATGACCTGTCAGCAACGGTCTATGACAAAGCTGCGGACAATCAGAAGGAATGGCGGGATGAGCTGATTCTTTCCGAAGATCCGACATACCGAAACCGCCTGAAGCTGATCTGGGATCCGTTTGACGGGGCTGCTGAAGCAGATACGCTGCGGGTGGCCGGAAGTGTGAAGGTTGCTTTCGATGCTGCCATCGACCGGGGCACTGCGATTCTCAGCGCCATGCTGGTGGATCTGGGAGAAGATTGCCGGATTACGGCAGAACAGGTACCGGCTGCCGGCTGCAGTGATGCCGCAAAGGAAGATCAGGCAGTCCTGACCGAGCTGTTCCGGTTCGGTCTGGAGGAAACGCCGTCCAAGTATAAGGTCATCAGCCGGGGCCACCTGAATGCACAGAACCGAACATGTCTGTGGAGCAAGGAAGAAATCCGCCCGGGACAGTATTACCACTATGCATTCGATATGGTGCCGACCGACCATACTTTGAAAAAAGGTCATAAGCTGGGCCTGATTCTCTACGGCATCGATGCCGAACAGACCCTGCGTCCGGATACAGTGACAAAGATCACTGTGAAGCCGGAAAGTATTGACGTGAAAGTGCCGGTAGTGCGGTAAGATAAAAGCATAGAATGTACAGAACCTCTCAAGTGGGAAACCATGCGAGAGGTTTTTTCATGGTCTGAGCAAACAATGATTGATTTACTATCACTATAGTGATATAATTTTGACGATAAAGAATAGGAGGTGACCAAAATGGAAAAACTAATTACGATATATCATGGGTCAGAGCAGATTGTGAAAGCACCCTCCTTCGGTAAGGGACGAAAGCATAATGATTTCGGACTGGGCTTTTACTGTACCGAAAGTGAGGAGTTGGCAAAGGAATGGGCGGTTTCATCACTGAAAGATGGGTTTTCCAACCGTTATTGTCTGGATACGGAACATTTGAACATTCTGAATTTAAATAGCCCGAATTACACTATCCTGAACTGGATTGCGGTTCTGGTGGAACATCGTCTGTTCTCCATCAAGACGCCGGCGGCACGGCGGGCGAAACAATATCTCATTGATCATTTTGGGATCAATGTAAATGCTTATGATGTAATCATAGGTTACCGGGCTGATGACTCCTATTTCGACTATGCCGAGGCATTTCTGAACAACGGAATTACCGTTGAGCAGCTTGCAATGGCAATGCACCTTGGCAAGCTTGGGGAACAGATCGTCATCAAGTCTCAGTTCGCATTCTCACGTCTGCGTTATGAGGGTTTTGATATTGCAGAGAAAGAGAAATACTATGTTCTTCGAAAGAGCAGAAATGATGAGGCAAACCAGCTTTATCTGCAAATGCTGGAAAAAGAAAGTGACGATTTGTTCATTCAGGACATTATAAGAGGAGGAATCGGCAGTGATGATCCGCGCATACCAGGAAATTTATCTGAGTAATGCTCAGTCTATGTTGGGAGACGTCTTTGATTACGCAGTAAATGTTTGCAGCATACCGGGCGACCGCTTTGTGAAACTGTTTGCATCGAGTTCCACCTGTAAGCGAATGGAGAACGGCGAACCTGCTTATCTTGCCGGAAAAACCGGCATTGAAGCTTTAGTGGATATTCTGGCAGAAACCACCGGCGAAGAGGCAGATATCAGGCCACAGGAACGTTTCAGCCGCTCAAGAGAATACTGGATTGGCTGGGCGGCTGCATACTATCAATGGTTTTCCGGCAGAAAGTACAGTGACATTTTCAAAGCGGTCACCTTTATCGAACTGTTGAAAATGTACGAGACGCTCCATGAAGCAGACATTACAAAGTTTGCAGATATTGTGGATGCAAGGGTGCATGCGTACTTTCCCGATACGAACCTGAAGCGGATTCGCACAACCTGCGGCTGCACGCAGGCAGAACTGGCCCGGCGTTCCGGCGTCAGCCTTCGTTCCATTCAGATGTACGAACAACGCAATAAAGACATCAACAAGGCTGGTCTGGAGACGGTATATCGCCTTTCCAGGGCACTGGGGTGCACGATGGAAGATCTGATGGAAAAATGAGTATGCATGATGAACCGCGGCGATATCCAGCTCACCGTCCGATTCGTCCATGGTGAGGATATGGACCTTGTGATGACGGAGAATGCCGTGTATTGCGCGGACTGAGAGGGAGAGAAAGATGATTTGACGAGGCTTCATTGCAAATTGGATCTGCCTTGGACAGCCTGGACAGCCTGGACAGCCGAAAGGGACGCCAATTGCCTCGTTTCAACTCGATTGGCGTCCCACAGAATCTGCTTGAAACATAAAAAAGGGAAAATATGTATATTTCGAAGCTGTAAAGAGCGAATCCGACCGAATTGGACACCTATACTTCATAAAATATATTGAAAATAAGGAAATATATAGAATTATTAGAAAAATATACGAGTATACCTAGATAATCTATACACGCCAATCGCCTCGAAAAAAGGTAGTTGGCGTCCTTTTTTGCGTGTCACCTTTTGCAGGGGGTGTCTCATGACCATGTAATGAGTGATGGTGACCGTAACATCAAAGAAATAAGAAAAAAAGCGGCCCGGACAATCGTCCGGGCCGCGGGAAGCGCAAAAGCGCAAAAGCGCATCGAGAGCGCTTGAAAAGAGCGTGCAGGCTATTTCACCTTATGTTCTGCATCGCAGTAGATGCAGCGGTAAACCTTCTTTTCCCGATCCACCAGGCGGAAGGTGTGAACGATTTCCTGCTCCACGGTGGTGATGCAGCGTGGGTTCTTGCACTTTACCACGTTTTTCAGCTCGGTCGGAAGCTCCAGGTGGCGCTTTTGTGCCAGCTTGCCGTCTTTTACGATGTTTACGGTGATGTTGCTGTCAATGTAGCCCAGCACATCGTAGTCCAGATCGATGGCTTCGTCGATTTTGATAATGTCTTTCTTGCCGTATTTGGAACTGTCGGCGTTCTGGATGATGGCCACGCAGTTGCTGACCTTGTCCAGGCCCAGCAGTTCATATACCATCATGCTCTTTCCT
>JAQXSU010000200.1 GCA_029219125.1 Bacillota bacterium | reverse complement strand
GAAAGCACAGTAACAGGTCATTGCTGCATTGCTTCGAGGACCAGATAACCTGCTCCCAGCATTCCAGCACGATTCCCAAGCAAGGCCGGTCGGATCTGAACGGTTTCAAAGCCGGGTGCCAGCAGAGCCTGCGTTTCCCGGCGAACGCGGCGAAAGATTTCTTCACTTTCCATGATGCCGCCGCCCAGCACCAGGCATGGCGGGTTAAAGATATGAATCAGTGAAGAGAGGCCAAGCGCTGCCCGCCGTGCCCAGGCGTCGACCGCTTCGGACACCGGCGTGGTGACTGTACCTGCATCCGCAGCCTTCAGTGCTGCTGCAATTTTCAGGCCGTTCGTCAGGGAAGAATCTGCAGCACTGACAAGCTGCACCAGCTGCGTCACGGATGCGAAGTTCTCATAATACATGGAACCGCCGCAACCATCGGGAAATTGCATCATGCCGAATTCCCCGGCGGAGTAAGCGCAACCGTGATATACCTGATGATTGGAAAGGATGGCACCGCCGATGGCAGTGCCGAAAACTACGCAGATACAGTCTGCAAACCCTTTCGCGGCACCGGACCGGTTTTCGGCCAGGGCTGCACAGTTGCCATCGTTTTCCACAGCGATTGGCAGATCGGCAATCGCATCGCAGCCAAGGGCAGACTGGAGCTCCTGACGCAGGCAGGCTCCACTGTAACCTGGAATCACTTCCGGCGGGTCATAGATGATCCGTCCAGCTGCAGTATCCACCTGACCGCGGGTGCTGATGCCGATGCCATCCAGCGGTGCTTCCTGCAGTTCCTGGCGCAGGATATCTGCCAATGCCGCAATCAGATGATCTGTGCCAAGATGAGCCTCTGTTGGGATCTGACGCACATCACAAAGGGTGGAGCCGTCAAACAGACCATGCTTGATGAAGGTTCCGCCGATATCAAAAACAGAAATTCGCATATTGCCTCCTGTAGGTATTAAAGAATAGTTTACAACCATCATAGCATGCCATAGGAGAAAAAACAAGAAAGGAACGGTCAAGATGACTTACGAACAGGAACAATCAAAAACATACAGAGTTCTCAGCATCGGTGCCCATCCCGATGATGCGGACACCAGTGCCGGCGGACTGCTCTGGAAGCTGAAGGAGAAAGGCTGGGAAGTACGGCTTTTATCCCTGACCGACGGAAGTGCAGGCATGTATGATGTCCATAGATGCGGGGCGCAGCTGGCTGCAATCCGAACAGAGGAAGCTGCCAGAAGCGGAGCACTGCTGGGAGGACGTTACGATGTATGGGACATCTCCGATGCCCGTCTGACCGCTTCGATCGAAAATCGGGAACGTCTGATCCGATACATCCGGGAGTTTCGGCCGGATCTGATCGTGACCAACCGGCCCGGGGATTATCATCCGGACCACAGGAACACAGCCCTGCTGGTGGCAGACGCTTCTTATCTTCTGACCGTTCCTGCCGTCTGTGCCGACACGAAAGCCATGGAAACCATGCCGGTAATCCTGTACTGGTCAGACAGCTTCCAGAGACCGTATCCCTGCCAGCCGGATGTCATCGTGCCCATCGACGATTATGAAGAAAAGATTCTGCAGCTGGCCTGCTGCCACGAGTCGCAGTATTTTGACTGGTTATTATGGCCTGACCGGATGGATCACAGAGACTGGCCGAGAGAAAAGCAGATCGATGAACTGCGGACGCGTTACCGTGCTTCTGCGAGAAAACACCGCAGCAAGGTTGCAAAACAGCTGGAAGAACATCTGGGCGAACTGCAGGCGGCGAAGGTGGAAGCGGTGGAATATTATGAAATCTGCGAATTCGGCGAACCGTTAAGCGACGAGCTGCGGCGAATCCTGGAAGAATAAATCTTTACACTATCTGAAATATGCAGCAGCGGACTCCTTTTGTATAATAAATATATCGAAACGTGTATACAAAAGGAGGATATCTCATGCAGAAAAGTAAAATTTCCATGTGGCTTTCAGACAAGGAAAACCATATTTTCATCGGTATCGGACTGGCATCCCTGGCACTTTTGATCGCATCGGCCGCATATAGCGGCGCACTGTATCTGCCATAGCGCCATGCCGCTGAGAAAACCGAAAACAGAAAAGAAAACCTCCCGACACACCCACAATGCCAGAAGCAGGGGATGAAGCCGGGAGGTTCTATTTTGCGCAGAAACCGGGCAATCCGAAAAAAAATCAGAGGATTGCAAATTTAACCCAGATTGAAATCAGATAGGAAACTGCCGACATGACGCAGCAGAAAGAAATCACCTGGGATTTCACCTTGGCCTGCCGCTCAAACACCGCCATGGAGGCAATCCAGGATACCACCAGGGTGATCAGCGCGATGACGGTCATGCGGTTGATGATATTTGCCCAGCCCCGCAGGAAATAGCAGAGAAGAGCTACCACAATGACGGTAATCAGATATTTGAGCCAGCCGCCGGTTTTGCAGAAGGTGGGGATCAGCAGAGCCGCCCAGATGACGCCCAGCAGCAGGCATTTTAATACTAAAATAATAAAAGCTTCCATTGAAATACTCCTTTTTTCGATAACTTGCGATAACAGTAACATTATATTTGATTTTCGGACAGAATTCAATTAAAATAATAGATAGAACGCAATTTCGACAATTTACGGGGAGGATAACATGGCACAGCTATACTACAGATACAGTACGATGAACGCAGGCAAATCCATCGAGCTGATCAAAGTCGCATACAACTACGAAGAGAGGGGCAAACAGGTCATGACGCTGGTTCCGGCCACCGACAACCGGTACGGCACCGGCCTGATCACATCCAGAATCGGCATCCAGCGGGAGGCCATGGTGGTCGGCGATGACACCAACATTCTGGAATTATATATGCGGGAAAACGAAAAACGACATATTGACTGCATTCTCATCGACGAGTGCCAGTTCCTGAAAAAACATCATGTGCAGGAGCTGGTGGAGATCGTGGACAGCTGCGAAGTGCCGGTGCTGGCTTACGGCCTGAAAAACGACTTCCGCAACGAGCTGTTCGAAGGCTCTTACTACCTGCTGATCTACGCCGATAAGATCGAAGAAATCAAGACCATCTGCTGGTGCGGCAGGAAGGCCACCATGGTTGCCCGTGTGGTAGACGGCAAAATCGTCAAGCAGGGTGATCAGATCGTCATCGGCGGCAACGACATGTACGTCTCCCTGTGCCGGAAGCACTATAACGACGGCAGACTGGGGCCGAGCAAATGACGGGGGCTGTGGCGGGCCGCATGGGCCGTTTCTTCGCAAAATCCGCAAGGCAGGCCTTTCTGGCGTGTCTTTTTGTGGTGATTTTGCTTCTGGTATCTGCTTTCTTCGCGCCGTCTGCCGACGCCGCTGAGACTGCCGTTTCCTCGGGTACCACAGGGACTGTCATCGTGGAGGCCCTCAATGTGAGGACCGGTGCAGGAACCCTCAATGAAGCCATCGGCATGGTATATATAGGAGAGACTGTAACGATACTGGGCAGTGAAAAAGACTATACCGGAACGGTCTGGTATAAGATCAGCTATCAGGGCGGCACAGGCTATGTGAGTTCCGACTATATCACCATCAACAGCAACAATGAATATACATATGATGCAGCATTTGAGCAGGAACTGACCCGGCAGGGGTTCCCGGAAAGCTATAAGCCTTATCTGCGGCAGCTTCATGCAGATTATCCCAACTGGGTGTTTGAAGCTTGTCAGACAGGAATCGACTGGACGACCGCAGTAGATAAAGAAAGCAAACCGGGAAAGAACCTGGTTTCCGGTTCTTCTCCGTCTTCCTGGAAATCCATGGAGGAGGGTGCATTCAATTTCGAGACCGGAACATATATACAGTATGACACCGGAAACTGGGTGAGCGCTTCCCGTGCTATCATCGAGCATTATATGGATCCGCGGAACTTCCTGAACAGCGGCGGAATCTTTCAGTTTCTGTCCCATTCCTATGACAGCAGAACCCAGACAGCCGAAGGACTTGCCGGAGTGCTGGAAGGGACGTTCATGGGAGGCACTTTCCCGGAAGACGGTTATGACACCTATAACCAGGTTTTGATGGAAGTGGGCCGACAGACTTCGGTCAATCCGTATGTTCTGGCATCCATGATTCTGGTGGAGCAGGGCAGCACCGGCATCGGAAAGAGCATTTCCGGTACCGTATCCGGCTATGAGGGCATCTATAATCATTTCAATGTGGGTGCATATGCATCCGGCGGAATGGATGCGGTGACCCGGGGGCTCTGGTACGCCAGCCAGTCCGGTGCCTACGGACGTCCGTGGAACTCCATATACAAGTCTATATACGGCGGCGCGTCCTATTACAGACAGAATTTTGTAAAAGACAATCAGTATACTCTGTATCTGAAAAAGTTTAATGTGATGAACGGTCTTGCCAATGTGGCTGAGGGTCAGTATATGACCAATGTACAGGGCGCAGAGTTTGAAGCGGTGGCCCTTCGGAAGGGATACCTGAAGGTGATGGACAGTGCCATGACTTTCCTGATTCCGGTGTATGAGAATATGCCTGCTTCTGCCTGCCTGAAGCCGCAGAACGCAGCAAATAACAATAATTATCTGTCCTCTCTGACCGTTTCCGGCTGCACACTGTCACCGGCTTTCAGCAGTCAGCAGACCAGCTATACCGTGCAGGTGCCGTCCGGTGTGACCTCCGTGACGATCGCTGCGAAAGCATCGGATTCCGCAGCTTCTGTCAGCGGCACCGGAAATGTGACCCTGACCTCCGGAACGCAGACGGTAAAAGTTACGGTAACCGCCGGCAGCGGAGAAAAACGGGTTTATTCCATTACTTTTGTATCCCAGTCGGAGAATCCGACGGGCAGCAAAACTGCAGGGGTAAAAGCGACGACCATCAAACTGTCATCTTCCCTGACGGAACGGGGAGAAATCGCCCTGAGCTGGGTGAAATCCGCCGGCTATAAAGTGGATTCCTATCAGGTGTTCCGCTCATTGAAGCGGTACAGCGGTTTCGGCACGAAACCGGTCTATACTACGGCATCGGGTACAGAAACAAGCTGGACCGACAGCGGACTGGAAGCAGGAAATACCTACTACTATAAGGTGCGCGGTGTTCGAAAAATCGATGGAAAGAATGTTTATACCCAGTGGTCCACCAAGTCGTGGAGAACGGTGAAGGCAGTGCAGCTTCCGGAAGATCCGGATGTTCCTGATGTGCCGGATGTGCCGGACGATCCCGATGCGTGGGATGATCCGGATGGACAGGGCAGCGAAACCGGCAGCGGAAACGGCGGCGGAAATGGAAGCGGAAATGAAGCGATTCGCATCGGTGTTCAGAATACGGAAATTGAGGCAAGCTCTTCTCTGACTTCTGCGGGAAAGATTCGTCTGGACTGGAGCAAATCCCCGGGCTATGACGTAGACTATTATGAAGTATTCCGTTCGACCGCCAGATACAGCGGATTTGGAACGAAAGCGTATTATACGACCACATCCGGCACGAAGACCTGGTATGTCAACACCAAAGGCCTGGAAGCCGGCAATACATACTACTACAAGATCCGCGGCGTGCGGATTGTCGACGGAACGAAGATTTACACCCAATGGTCGAACAAAACATGGAGAGCCATAAAGGAGTGATTGGGGAATGAGAAGCGCACTTCAAAACATGTCTGCTGTGATATTTACGGTGTGTCTGATGACGCTTATGCTATTTTCAGATGCGGCATACGCAGCAGGAGAAGTCGGCGCGAAACTGGAAGGCGGAGGAGAAGTCCCTGCAGAAGAGACTTTTTCTGTCGTACTGACCTATGAAGGAGAGAATCTCCGGGAGATCATTTCGGAGATTACTTATGATGCGAATCTGCTGGAATTCCGCTCCTGCAGCGGCGGTGAGGCTTTCGAAAAGGAAGCGGGACGTCTTCAGATTCAGATGACAGCAGAGGAAGAGGAGGAAAGCCCGACAGTCTGCACGGCGAAACTTCGATTCCGCGGGATAACGCAGGGAGAGGGATTCGTAACTGCAGAAGCCAGCCGGATTACAGCAGATGACGGAAGTGAACTGACTGCCCAGACCCGATCTATGAAAATCATTGTAACAGAAGAAGTGGAGGAACAACCAAAATCTTCCGTTTCCGATGTCGACAACGAATCCAGTCAAAACACAGACCTGATTCAGGAGTTTTTTCATGGTCTCAGCGTGACGGAGTTTGAAATTTACTGTCTCTGTCTGACAGTTATTCTGCTGCTTCTGATCCTGCTTGCAGCAGAGCGGAGAAATAAATAATAAAGCAAGAGAAAGTAAAACGTCAGAAAGGTTGAACATATGGATTTTTTTACGGAACTTACCATGGCATCGGTGGCGGTCAGACTGCTGGCAGCAGCAGTAGCAGGCAGCCTGGTGGGCGTGGAACGGGCCCATAAGCGTTACGCAGCAGGGATCCGAACCTTTGCGCTGGTTTGCCTGGGTTCGGCGCTGGCAACCGTGACCGGACAGTATCTGGGTGCCCTCAGCGTGGGAGATGCGGACATCGGAAGAATCCCGGCGCAGGTACTCTGCGGTATCGGTTTCCTTGGGGCCGGCACCATCATCGTGACAGATCGGAAACAGATTCGCGGCCTGACTACGGCAGCGGGGCTGTGGGTGACTTCCGCCATGGGAATTGCCATCGGTGCCGGCTTCATCGGTGCAGCGGCAGTCTGCCTGGTGCTGGTGCTGATCACGACGTATGCCATGTCCTATATGTCCCGCTATGTGGAAAGCCACACCCGGACCATTGAAGTCTATCTGGAAATGGAGCGAAAGCAGGTGGAAGCACTGCTGCATTTTATCCGGGAGAAGGGGTATCGCATGATTTCCATGGAGCGGAGAACAGAACCGCCGTTTGTGGAAGGCGATATTTCCCTTCGGCTGGAACTGGACATGAAAAAGCGCTACTACCATCCGCAGCTGGTGGATGACATCATGGCCCTGGAAGGTGTTCATTACGCGGAGGAAATTATCTGAGAAAATCATCTGAGAAAACGAAAAAGAGGAAACAGCAATGAGATTTTATACTTTGAATATCAATGGTCAGGAAACCCCGGCAGTGTCGGTGGACGGCGGCCAGACTGTGTTTTCACTTGACAGCCTGGGATTTTCGTATGAGGATATGAACCAGCTGATCTGCCGGACGACACCGGAAGAACTGGGAACCATGAAAAAAGCCGCAGCGGAGGCAGAACCTGCGAAAGCCATAGACCTTCGGGCGGTCAGATTTTGCGCCCCGATTGTGACGCCGCGGCAGGACATCATCTGTCTGGGAATCAATTACGACGAACATGCGAAAGAAGCGGGCATGTATTCGAAGGAGGCTTTCGGCGGTGAGCGTCCGTACACCATTTACTTTTCCAAGCGCGTGAACCGGGCCTGGGGCAGTGGGGAGACGGTTTCCGCCTATACGGGGCTGGTGGACAGCCTGGACTATGAAGCGGAGCTGGGCGTTGTGCTGGGACAGGATGTGAAGGACATTTCCGAGTCTGAAGCCCTGTCTGCGGTGTTTGGCTATACCATTGTGAATGATGTGAGTGCCCGAAATCTTCAGACCCGCCATAAACAGTGGTATAAGGGCAAGAGCCTGGACGGTTTCACGCCCATGGGTCCGTGTATCGTGACGCCGGACGAGCTGGAGGCTTACGGCGGCGCGGGCAGCCTGCGGATTTCCTGCACGGTCAACGGTCAGATTCGGCAGGACAGCAATACCCGCTATATGATCCAGACGGTGGCAGGCGCCATTTCCGAACTGTCGCAGGGCATGACCCTGCAGAAAGGTACCATCATCGCCACCGGCACGCCGGCAGGAGTGGGCATGGGTATGAACCCGCCGCAGTTCCTGCAGCCCGGTGATGAAGTGGTCTGCGAAATTGAAGGCATCGGCCGGCTGGTGAGCCCGATTGGGGAATAATATGTACAGAGAAGTGCAGAGCAATGAACTGTATGAAATATTACAGCTGTATCTGCATTTGCATGAAACAAAAGTTCCAGAGAATTCGCTGCATTTACATGATACCTGGGAGCAGATCATGGATGACGAAAACCACCATCTGATTGTCTGTGAAGTGTGTGGCAAGCTGGTGTCTTCCTGCGTTTGCGTGATTATTCCCAATCTGACGCGGGGTGTGCGGCCGTACGCTCTCATCGAAAATGTGGTGACCGATGAAGCATACCGGGG
>JAQXSU010000199.1 GCA_029219125.1 Bacillota bacterium | reverse complement strand
CCGGTGCCGGGGTTCCACCGTTCCACGGTGGACGGATATGCGGTACGGAGCAGTGATACCGGCGGAGCATCAGAAAGCCTTCCGGTTTTTTTGAAAGTCATCGGCGAAGTGGAAATGGGTAAGGCGGCAGAAATGACCGTTGGACCCGGTGAATGCGTCTATGTGCCCACCGGCGGCATGGTGCCGGCGGGGGCAGATGCCATGGTCATGGTGGAATACTGCGAAGGATTCGGGACCCCGCTTCATGGAAGCGGGCTGAATGAAAGCGGACATGACAGAGGGCAGGCGGGCGCCGCCGCGGCGGGCGGGGGTGCGGGAGCCGGGGCGGTGCCGGCCTGCCTGCAGATGGCGGTCAGCTGCAGTGTTTCCGCAGGTGCGAACATGGTGATGGCCGGCGATGACATGGCCGAAGGACAGCAGGTGCTGCAGCGTGGCCGGCGGATCCGGCCGGCGGATCTGGGTGTTCTGTCGGCCATCGGCAGGACAGAGGCGCTGGTTTACCGCCCATGGAAGCTCTCCATTCTTTCCACCGGGGACGAGATTGTGGCCCCGGACCGGGTACCGGGACCGGGCCAGGTCCGTGATGTGAATACCTACGGTCTGTACGGCCAGGCACTGGAGTATGGCTTTCAGGTGGTCCGCATGGAGGTTGTCTGTGATGACCCCGCCGAGCTGGAGGCGAAGGCGGCTTCTGCCATGGCGGACTCTGACCTGGTGGTGCTGTCGGGAGGCAGCAGCCAGGGGAAGAAGGACGCCACGGCAGAGATCATAAAAAATCTGGCTTCCTCCGGCGTGCTGACTCACGGGCTGGCGGTGAAGCCGGGGAAGCCGACCATACTGGGCTATGACGAAGTGCAGAAAGCCGCACTCATCGGCCTGCCCGGACATCCGGTGGCTGCTTTGATTTTGTTCCGTGAAATTGTGGGAGGACTATGGGAACGGCTGACGGGAATGTCCGAGACAGAAAAAAAGCCCGCAATGGCGGGCATTATAACGGTTAATCTGGCTGCGTCGCCGGGGCGCAAAACCCTGCAGCTGGTGACGGTGGACGATCGGAAGCGGGATCCGATGACGGGTCTTCCGCTGGTGATGCCGGTCTGGGGCAAGTCGGGGCTGATCCGTACCATGAGTCAAGCCGACGGCTACATCGTCATGGAAGTCAACGACGAGGGCATACAGAAAGGCACGCAGGTGGAGGTACATCTTTTGTAACGGTGCGGACTCAGCGGCCTTTTCTGCTGAAAACCACCAGACTGGCGATGATGACCAGACCGCCGGCGATGGTGGACAGGGACGGAATCTCGCCCAGCATGGCAAATCCCATGGCAGTGGAAAGGAGCGGTGTGAGGAACTGGAAGTTGGTCACGTCGCTGGTCTTTTTGGCCAGGGAAAAGGCGCGGCTCCACAGCAGGTAAGCAGTGGCGCTTGGCATGGCACCCAGATAGACGGTAGCCGCCAAAGCCGGCAGACAGGATGCTGCAGCCTGTCCGATCTGCGGCAGGGTCTGGGGCAGGAAAAACATGAGAAGCAGCGCTCCGCAGACCATGCTCCATGTGACGGTTTCCACCGCCGTGTAGCCCATGGAAAGGAGCTTCCGGTTCAGCAGGTTATATCCGCAGAACACAATGGCCGCACCGATCATGAACAGCAGGCCGCTGCCCATGGCGATCTCATTTCCTGTGATTCCGCTTCCGCTGCCGGCACTGCCGGATGTGCCGCTTCCGCTGACTGCAATGTCCGACAAAAGCAGGATAGCCACGCCGCCGAATGCTGCCGCGATGGCGCACCAGCCCGCCGGACGGATTTTTTCATGGTAAAGAACGGAAGCACCTACAGCCGTCAGCACCGGTGTGGTGGCGATGATCAGGCTGGCTACGGCAGAATTCAAAGTCAGCATGCCCGTATTGAAAAACAGCATATACAGCGTAAATCCAAGACCGCCCGACAGCAGAAACAGCAGAATGTGGGCGGGCTTTTTTGGTTTGTTGAGGTGATTTTTGCAGCCGATTCCCAGCAAAATCACTGCAGCCAGGGTGCAGCGGAACAGCCCCAGGGCGTTGGGTGCGAAGGACTGGGCGGCGATTTTGGTGATGGGGAATGCCGAGGACCAGAGGAAAACGGTGGTCATGGCGAACAGTGCGGATTTTGTGGATGATTTCAAGGTGCGATTGTCTGTGCGATTGCCGACGCGGCTGTGGTTGTGATTGCCGGCGTGGCTGTGGTTGTGATGCATGGTGCGTGGCCTCCTTACGATTGTACTGGAAAATAGTGTATCACAATTCGGCGGATTTTGGAAGAGCCAACACGGTTTTCCACGCCGCGGGCGAATGCGGTTTTCCAAAAAGGCCGAAAAGTTTTCTTTTTGAAAACTTTTCGAGGAAAAAAGAAAACATTACATTTTATTCAAGGAAGATAATTGAATATTATGTAAATATATATAATAATCACATAATAATAACCAGAATAAAACATGAGTTTTCCGAAGTTTTGCGTCCCACAGACTGAATTGGGCGTGAAAGTTTTCTAAAAAGGCCGAAAAGTTTTCTTTTGGAAAACAAAACGCGGTTTTTGGAAAACAGCGGGACAGAAAACTGCAGGCGGGTCGGTTGCCGAGAGAACGCTGAGAAAAAAACAACCGCGGCGATCAAACGCAGACCGGGTGAAAAGATTTTGGAAGAATTTTTCCCACTATGTCACAGAACATGATAGAATAGAAGCAGAATTGAAGGAAAAAGCGAGAGAATCGGGCAATTCAGCAGAAAAATCAGGAGGAAGTGTATGAAGCGGAACCTGTACTTGAAAACCACACCGGTGGAAGAAGCACTGGCGAAATATATGGAGGCGTTGCAGCAGGCAGGTGCGCTGCAGCCACAGACGGAGGTCATCGACGTCTGCGACAGCCTGGGACGGCGGACGGCAGGCCCGGTATTCGCCAGATGCTGCTCCCCACTGTTTAATGCGTCCGCCATGGATGGGATTGCGGTTCGGGCGGCGGATACGAAGGGGGCGGACGAGAGCCGGCCGAAACGGCTGAAGCTGGACCTGGACTATAAAATCGTCGATACGGGGGATCCCATCAAGGCGCCCTTTGATGCAGTGATCATGGCGGAAGACGTGGTGGAAATCGATGAAGAGACGGTGGAAATCCGGGCTTCGGTGCCGGGATGGAATCACGTGCGGCCCATCGGAGAAGATATTGCGGTGGGCGAAATGATACTCCAGACCGGCCATATGATCCGGCCGGTGGATATCGGCGTACTGCTGGCATCGGGCAATCTGCAGGTGGAAGTGTGCCGGAAACCGAGGGTGGGTATTCTGCCGACGGGGACAGAGATCATCAAGCCCAGTGCCATGCCGAAGGAGGGAGACATCATCGATTCCAATTCCGGCATGTTTGCCGCCATGGTGGAGGAAGCCGGTGGTGTGCCGGAGCGGCTGGATATCGTAGAAGACGATTATGAAAAAATCAAGGAAACGGTACTTCGCCAGCTGAAAACTCAGGACATGGTGCTGATCAATGCCGGGTCCAGCGCGGGAACGGAAGACTATACCGTACATGTTTTGAGGGAAATCGGACAGGTAATCATTCACGGAGTCGCCATGAAGCCTGGAAAGCCGGTGATCCTGGCCATCGCAGGCGGCAAGCCGGTCATCGGGCTGCCGGGGTATCCGGTCAGTGCGTGGCTGGCTTTTGAGAACTTCGCGACGCCGGTGCTGCGGGCACTGGGCGGCGATACGGCCGTCGCTGCTGCTGCGGCCGTGAGCACCGCCGTTGGATCCGCGGCGGGTACCGCCGCCAGACCTCCCGTATCCGCCACAGGATCCCGAACCGTCCAGGCGGTGATTTCCCGCCGGATCGTGTCCTCCCTGAAACATCGGGAATATGTCCGGGTGAAGATCGGAAAAGTGGGAGACAAACTGGTGGCGGCGCCGCTGGCCAGAGGGGCCGGCGCCGCCATGAGCCTGGTGCGGGCCGACGGGTTTTGCGTGATCCCGCAGAACAGTGAGGGCTGCGAAGCCGGTGAAGCGGTGGAAGTCTGCCTGTATAAGGATCTGGAAGAAATCGAAAATACCCTGGTATCCATCGGCAGCCACGATCTGATTCTGGATCTGATCGGCGACCGGATGGCCGCCGGAAACGGCGGATTCCACATGTCCAGCACCCATGTGGGCAGCATGGGCGGGCTCATGGCCCTTCAGCGGAGAGAGACCACCATCGCCCCGACCCACCTGCTGAACGAAGCAGACGGTGTGTACAACACCGCCATCCTGCGGCAGATGTTTCCGGAAGGCACAATGGCCCTGATCAAAGGCGTGGACCGGATGCAGGGCATCATGGTGAAAAAGGGAAATCCGTTGGGTATCAAAGGTATCGAAGATCTGATCAGAGTCCGGTATGTGAACCGGCAGCGGGGCGCAGGCACCCGGGTGCTGCTGGACTATATGCTGAAGCAGGCCGGCATCCGGCCGGAGGACATCGACGGCTATGAGAAAGAAGCGGCCACCCATATGGCGGTGGCGGCACTTGTTGCCTCCGACGAGATCGATGCCGGCATGGGGGTCCAGTCAGCGGCCAGCGCCATGGGCCTGGACTTCATCGAAGTGGGGCCGGAAGAATATGACTTTGCCATTTACCGGGAGGATCTGAAGCTACCGCAGGTGCAGGCGTTTCTGGAAATTCTGAAAAGCCGGGAATTCCATGAGAAACTGAAGGAAATGGGCGGCTACGGCTGGCGGCAGGCCGGGCACATCGAATTGATTTAGAACAGAGGCGGCCGGCGGTGTAAATACCGGCCGGCCGCGTCAAATGAAAAGAACGAAAGGGGCAACACATGCAGAAAATACTGATTGCAGAGGATGACGCAGCCATCCGGGACCTGTTAAAGCTGTACCTGGAAAGCGAGGGCTACCAGATTCTCAGTGCGGAAAACGGACGGCAGGCGCTGGAAATCGTGCAGGCACAGCGGCCGGCACTGGCCATACTGGATATCATGATGCCGGAGATGAGCGGACTGGATCTGACCCGGCATCTGCGGGAGCAGACCATGATGCCTATTCTGATTCTGTCGGCCAGAGATCAGGACCACGATAAAATCCTGGGACTGAACATCGGCGCCGACGACTATATGACGAAACCCTTCAACCCGCTGGAAGTGGTGGCTCGTGTCAAAGCCCTGCTGCGGCGTGCTGTCAGCACGGCCGAAGTGGTGAAAGCCGGCGATTTCTGCCTGGATCTTTCGGCCCACACCCTGACCAAAAGAGAGACCTCGATTCCCCTGACACCGATGGAATACAAGATTTTGTCGGTGATGATGCGAAACCCGGGCCGGATCTACACCAAAGTCCAGCTGTATGAAACCGTCAGCGGTGAGTATTTTGAGAGTGACGAAAACACCATCATGGTGCACATCTCCCGGATCCGGGAAAAACTGGCGGACGACCCGAAACGGCCGGTACATATCATCACGGTAAGAGGGGTGGGATATAAATTTGAAGGATAACCGCAAAAAAGGACGACTGGTAATTCTTCTTGCCAAGGGATATCTTGGATTTACACTGGCCCTTATTCTCATCGCTTTTTTTGTATCCTGGCTCAGCGATTCTTATTTTGAATGGCTTTCAAGAATTCCTGACATAGACGCACTGGTAAGCGATAAGGATATGCAGCAGGGAAAATATGAAGATGTGCCGACGAGAAAGTATCTGGGCAAAGAGGGAGGCTTTGCAGTCGTAACGGAAGATGGTGAAATAATCTACGACTCTACAGGCAGCCTCAGGAGAAATTTTACTCCCGGTG
>JAQXSU010000198.1 GCA_029219125.1 Bacillota bacterium | reverse complement strand
TGCTTCGTCTGTGAAAGACGCAATTCATCCAAAACCCATACAAATCAAGCAAAAAATATCCAAAAGGGTCGGGTGATATTGTGTGCGATGCAGCCGTACACAGCAAAAACTTTGAAAACTGTAGGAAAAATACCGATTTTTTATGAATTATTACGGGACTATGGAAAATGATTCCTTTATCGTAAAGGATGTACCCGACCTTTTTTGCGATTTTTTTAAGATTTGTATGGGTTTCATTGGACTAACCACGCAGTGTCCTACGGCAGACTGCACTTCACCCCTCGGCGAACCGTACTGCGGGGAGGCCGAAAGTGGTTTCCCTTCCTATCTAAGGGCAGAATATGTATTTCGGAGCCCTGCCGTTTTATCGATACTTCCTGTTGAGTGCGACCCTTCGGCAATCTCGTTCTTTTTTACTTCTATTCTTTCGGCATGCGAAAGAAACCTGCTCCGGTCAGGTTTCTCTGATTATATAAATCCGGACTGAATTATTCAAAAATGTACTGATTTCAGATACAGATTATTTGAGCAAGGAACCCGCGTTAATTGATCGGGATGAGTATGTGGAAACGCAGAAAAACATTCAGAAAATCTACACTCACGCAGTCGCATATTTAAATGAATACGTGAAATTCGTAAATGGAAGTTCTTCTCTTTCTCCGGAGGAACTCAGACGCCGCTACCAGTTTTCTACACTGAAATATTTCCACGACATTCTCCATCTTCCCAAACTTTGATTTTTATAGTATAATAGTTGCGTTGTTTCCGCGTTTCCACCCTTGGGATGCAGAAAGACGCGGCACGATTGCCGAAAAGCAGACATACGAAAGCCGATATTGAAAAAAGGAAGTTTACGATACGATGAGATTAAGAAAAGAAACCGATATGGCAACCGAAAACATGCCGGAAGAAGAGATTTTGCTCATTGCCAATGTGTCCGACGCGCTGGCACACCCGGCGAGAGTGAAAATTTTCCGCTACATCATGCAGGCCAACAAGGCCATGGTCACCGTCTGCAACAAGGATCTGGTGGAGCATTTTGATTACGCTCAGGCTACCATCAGCCAGCATGTGAAGAAGTTGGTGTCCTCCGGTCTGGTGGAAGTGAAAAAGAAAGACAAGTTTTCCTATTATTATGCCAACCTGGGCATGCTGTCCCGCTACCTGAATGCCACCCGGAAGTTTTCCGTCATGTAGAGTCCGAAGTAAAATCCAAAAAAATATGAAAAAAGTCCCTGCCCGAAGCAAACGGTGCAGGGATTGTTTTTTCTATGAAATTTGATGTGGTGCCTTCTAACCCCGCAGCCCGAAAAAGTCTGCCGCGTTGTCATAGAAAATTCTCTGAATTCCCTCTTCATCCACACCGCTGACCAGCACCTTCTGCAGTTCTACGGAAGGATCGTGGAACGGCGTATCCGTACCGAACATGATCCGGTCTTTGCCTACGGTCTCATAGGCTTCACGGATCTTTGACGGCATGGGCATGCCGGACATTTCCAGCCAGATGTTGGGATACCGCCGGGCCATCTTCAGCGCTGCGTCGATATATACGCCATGACCGTGACCCATGTGAATCATCATAATCTTTACATTGGGATGCCGTTCTGCCAGCAGGCCGATCTGCCACGGCAGAGAATACGGAGGATGTCCACTGTGAATGCAGACCGGAACGCCGGCCTTCTCCGCCTTATCCAGAATGGGATCCAGGGCCTCCGTGTCTGCACAGTATGCATGGCGGAGCGGGTTCAGCTTCACCGCCTGAAAACCCTTTTCGAAATAATGCTCCATAGAATCCACGGTAGCCGGGTTCAGCGGATTCACATAAACAGCCCCGACGATTCGACCCGGATATTTTTCCATCATTTCCAGGGTCACATCGTTACCCTCATTGCAGAGGACCGTCTTTTCGATTTCGAAGCGGTCCATCTGGACGATCAGTTCTTCTCCGGTGATCCCCACATCAGCCCACCCGCCGATGTATCCGATATGTGCGTGTGCGTCTATGATTTTCATTTTCCTGCACCGTCCTTTCCCATGAAACGGAAAATGCGCTTCGATAATACGCTGGCCAGTATGGCAAACAGCACCACGCCGACGGTGGTCTGAATGCAGATGTTCGGAATGGACGCAATAGCAGGTCCCGAACCCACCAGCACCACCTTCACCAGGGTGTATGCGATAATCTGGAAAATACCGCCCGTCACGGCACCGCCGACCTGCAGGCTGCGGCTTTCCGGGTTTTTCTTTATGATCGTACCCATGATGAACGCCATAATATATTTGATGACCAGTGTCGGCAAAATCCATGCTGCCGCCCCTGCCAGAAGGTCGGACAGCGCGCCGCCGATTCCCGCTGCGATGGCCCCGTTTTTCCGTCCCAGCATGATCACTGCCAGGAAGATCATGCAGTCTCCCATATGGCTGTAGCCACCGGTGGCCGGATTCGGAATCTTGATAATATATGTTGCTACAAATATAATGGCGGCCATCAGTGCGGTCATTACAAGGGCTCTGGTCTTTTCATTTGTCTGATTCATAATAATTCCTCCAATTGAAATGCACTTATGCTGTTCATTATAGAGGAATTCTGTTATGATTAAAACGTACAATTTTTATTATTTTTTAGCATACAGTTCTATTTTCGTTTCCGCTCACGTTGTTTCTTCCGGCCAGTGGGCGTTTTCCGTATAGATGGTCATCTCGCCCCCCGGTTCATCCATGAATGCGAAACCTCCTGACAGAAAGGCTTCCACGAAGTCGCTGCTTCCCGGCTCACGAAACCGAAGTTTCCCCTCATCGTGAAGCAAGGCGCAGATCGGCGACCTCCCCTGCAGGAAACCCATATATCCGTCTACCGTCCGGACCAGGATGCTTTCTGCTGTTCCATCATAAAAATCCGCCTCCGGAGTGACCACCGTCAGATGAATCCCTTTCTTTCCGCTCAAATCCTTTTCCCCACTCATGCCTTCTCCTTCCATTTCTGCACTTTACCTGCAGCTTCTGCCCTTTACGTTCGGCTGCCGGACCGCACTGCGCGGCCCGCCTCCTGTTTCTCATACCGCTGCGCCACTTCGTCGATGGTACCTGCCATCAGAAACAGGTTTTCAGGAACCGCATCATACTTTCCTTCTAAAATTTCCCGAAAGCCCCGGATTGTTTCCGAAAGCGGAATGTATTTCCCCGGCATACCGGTAAACTGCTCTGCCACGCTGAATGGCTGGGACAGGAATCTCTGCACCCGCCGGGCGCGGGCCACAGTGACTTTATCTTCTTCCGACAGCTCATCCATACCCAGGATCGCGATAATGTCCTGCAGGTCTTTATACTTCTGCAGCACCGCCTGCACCCCTCTGGCCACCTCATAATGTGCTTCACCCACGATCAGCGGATCCAGAATCCTGGACGAAGACTCCAGCGGATCCACCGCCGGATAAATTCCAAGCTCCGTGATGGATCTGGACAGCACCGTGGTAGCATCCAGATGGGCAAAGGTGGTGGCTGGAGCCGGGTCTGTCAGGTCGTCAGCCGGCACGTAGATGGCCTGCACCGAGGTGATGGACCCGGTCTTCGTGGACGTGATCCGTTCCTGCAGTGCTCCCATTTCCGTTGCCAAGGTCGGCTGATATCCCACCGCCGACGGAACACGGCCAAGCAGGGCTGAAACCTCAGACCCTGCCTGCGTGAACCGGAATATATTATCGATAAAGAGCAGCACATCCTGCCCCTCCTCGTCACGAAAATACTCTGCCATGGTAAGCCCCGTCAGTGCGACTCGCATGCGGGCACCCGGCGGTTCATTCATCTGTCCGAAGACCATAGCTGTCTTTTCCAGAACGCCGGAGTCCAGCATCTCGTGATAGAGGTCATTTCCTTCCCGGGTCCGTTCTCCCACACCGGCAAATACGGACAGCCCTCCGTGTTCTCTTGCGATATTATGGATCAGTTCCTGAATCAGCACAGTTTTTCCTACGCCGGCTCCGCCGAAAAGACCTACCTTGCCGCCCCGGGTATATGGCGCAATCAGATCGATGACCTTGATGCCCGTTTCAAAGATTTCCGATTCCGTATTCTGCTCCTCGAAGCCCGGTGCCGGACGGTGGATGGGCATGCGCCGGATTTCCCGTTCCAGAGGTCCCTTCTCATCGATGGGCTCTCCGATCACATTAAACAGGCGGCCCAGCACTTCCCTTCCCACCGGTACGGAAATGGGCGCACCGGTATCGATGGCCGCCATACCGCGGCGAAGTCCGTCCGTAGAAGCCAGGGCGACACATTTTGCCACGTCATCTCCCACGTGCTGCGCCACCTCGGCCACCACGGTCCTGCCATCTGCAGGGATTTCGATGGCGTTCAGGAGCTTTGGCATATGCCCCTCTTCAAATTTCACGTCAATCACCGGACCGATAATCTGACTGATGACTCCCTCCTGCATGAATCATCCCTCCTTTTTCAAAGCTTCCGAACCCGATACAATCTCGATCAGTTCGTCTGTAATGGCCTGCTGGCGGGCCCGGTTATAGTGCAGCGACAGATGGGACAGCATTTCCTTCCCGTTTTCCGAAGCATTCTCCATGGCACTCCGCCGGGCTGCATGTTCACAGACCGCAGCCTCCGCAAGCCCTCGATATAACAGCAGTTCCAGATATCTGGGGATCATAGATTCTGCGACCTGCCGAAGAGAAGGTACATACTCCCGCTCCCGGCCAGACAGTACAGGCTCCGCGGGTCTTTCACCCGGGTCCTCCCATGGAAAGAGTCTGAGCACTGCCGGTTCCTGGTGCAGCGTATTCACATATTGCATGGATACCAGAAGGATCTCTCCATCCGGTACGTTTCCTGCCTGCCCGCAAGCTTCCAGCAGCTGCCTGCAGATTGCGCGTATTTCCTCCGGGGTGATCTGTTCCGGTGCCTTAAGACAGCTTCCCAGAACAGGTATATTCTGATGCCGCAGGTAATCCAGACCGCGGCTTCCGATGGCATAAACCGAAAGCTGCTGCGGTTTTGATGCTTCTCCATCCGCAACCTTGTCAGAGTGCTTTCCCAGAAGTTCTTCAAACAGGCGAAGGATCCCCGTATTATAGCTGCCGCAGAGTCCCCGGTTGCTGGTGATAAGAATGACAATCGTTTGATGCGGGGGAACTGACACATTCTCAGAAGACGCTTCCGTACCAGTCTGTGCCGTCAGCCTGCTCTCTCGTATTACCTGCTCCACGATTTTCATGACGCCGGAGAGCCGGTCTGCCGCCTGATCATAATGTGCTTTGGCTCGGCGGAATTTGGCGGCGGACACCAGCCGCATGGCATTGGTAATATGTTCTGTGGTCTCTACACTCCGGATCCGTCTCCGAATTTCCCGCATGGAATCAGCCATAGGTCTGCCCCGCTTTCTCCCAGACCGCCGTCCAGCTGCGGATCCCCTGGTCCAGCATTCCCCTGGTTTCCTCTGTCAACTTCCCGCTGCGGCGTATCTCCTCTTCTACCTCCGGATAATGATGCCGCATATAGTCCAGAAGTCCTGCTTCGAATGCCTGCACTTTTTCCGGCGGAAGATCTTCCATAAAACCGCCGGTTGCCGCGTAGATGCTCACGATCTGATCGATCACATCCATAGGCTGATACTGGCCCTGCCGGAGCAGTTCCATGAGGATCCTGCCCTGCTGCAGCCGGTGCCGGGTCTGACTGTCAACATCCGAACCAAACTGTGAAAAATTCTCCAGTTCCCTGTATTGCGCCAGTTCCAGCCGGATCTGCGAGGAGACCTGTTTCATGGCTTTGATCTGCGCGTTGCCTCCCACGCGGGAAACGGAAATTCCCACATTGATGGCGGGGCGCTGTCCTGTAAAAAACAGTTCACTTTCCAGGAATATCTGCCCGTCGGTGATGGAGATCACATTGGTGGGAATATAGGCAGATACGTCGGCGGCCTGGGTCTCCACAATGGGAAGCGCCGTGATGGAGCCGCCGCCCAGCTCATCGCTGAGCCGGGCCGCCCGCTCCAGCAGTCGGCTGTGAAGATAAAACACATCGCCCGGATAGGCCTCCCGTCCCGGCGGCCGGCGCAGCAGCAGAGACATGGCACGGTAAGCCACTGCATGCTTGGACAGGTCATCGTAGACGATGAGGACATCCCGTCCTTTATACATGAAATACTCTGCCATGGCGCAGCCGGCATACGGCGCGATATACTGCAGCGGTGCAACGTCGCTGGCCGTAGCCGATACAACGATGGTGTATTCCATGGCCCCCTTCTTTTCCAGCGACTGTACCAGCTGTGCCACCGTGGATTTTTTCTGACCGATGGCTACGTAAATGCAGATGACATTTTTTCCGCGCTGATTCAGTATGGTATCTACTGCAATGGCCGTTTTCCCTGTCTGACGATCTCCGATGATCAGCTCCCGCTGCCCTTTGCCGATGGGCAGCATGGAATCGATGGCCTTGATACCGGTCTGCAGCGGTTCATTGACAGAGCATCGCTTCAGCACACCGGGCGCTTCATGTTCCACCGGTCTTCGCTCTGTGGTCAAAATGGGTCCTTTCCCGTCGATGGGCTGTCCAAGGGCATCGACCACCCGTCCGATGAGTGCTTCTCCTACCGGCACTTCTGCCACTTCACCGGTGGGACGAACCACATCTCCTTCTTTAATTTCCCGGTCTGATCCCAGAATTACCACACCCACGTTCTCTTCCTCCAGGTTCAGTGCCATACCGCATACACCGCTTTCAAACTCCAGCAGTTCTCCCTCCATGCAGCGGTCCAGCCCGTATACTCTGGCTATTCCGTCCCCAACCTGCAGGACGGTACCATAGTCCTGTATCTCAAACCGGCTGCGGTAATTCAGGATCTGCTCCCGGATCACCGCACTGATTTCTTCCGGCCTTATATTCACAGGGATCCCTCCCTTCTTATTCTGCACACCATTTCAACACCTCCGTCACTTTCAACTCTTTCGGGCAACTGGCTGCTTCAGTTCATCTTTCAGCTGCTTCAGCTCTCCCTTCAGGGAACGGTCGATGCACTTACCGTCCACCTGGATTACCACGCCTCCAATGAGGGACGGATCGATGCAGTTTTCCAGCCGGACCTTTTTTCGCAGCAATGCCGACACAGACGCTTCGGAAGATTCGATCTGTGCAGCAGAAAGGGGGACTGCCGAAAAAATTTTGCCGGTTGACTCGCCCCTCTGCCGCTCATAAAGGGTTTTATAGCAGCGGGCAATCCTGCTGATATGCCAGATCCTTTCCTTATCTATGAGAACGAAAAGGAAGTGAATCATCTCCTCGCTGAACACCCCGTGCAGTGAAGATTTTATAAACTGTTTTTTCTCTTCAGCCGGTATAACAGGACTTCGCAGAAACTCCTGCAGCTCCGGAGAAGTCTCTATCAGCTGTGCGATGCAGTTCACCTCTTCCAGAATCTCCTTTTGTTTTCCTCTTACGCAGGCTGCTTCAAACAGGGCTTCCCCGTAAACCGCGGCTGCTATTGTGTCTGCCATTTTGCTTCCTCCGCCTCCCTGATCATTTTTTCCACCAGTCCCTGCTGTTCCTTCGCTGTAACTTCCTTTTCCAGGATCTTTTCCGCTGCCAGCAGGGCCAGTTCCGCTGCATCCTCCCGAAGACGCACTGCCGCCTTTTCTTCTTCTTCCTCCATCTTTCTGCGAGCATCTTCCGTCATGCGCCGGGCTTCCTGTCTGGCACTTTCCAGAATCTCTCCTGCACGCCGGTCGGCTTCTTTTCTGGCATCCTTCAGAATCTCTCTTTTCTCCTCTTCGGCATGTGCCAGAGTCTGGCTGTATTCATCCAGCAAAATCTCCGCTTTCCGCTCTGTTTCTGCGGCATGGGTCAGCTGTTCCTCAATTTCTGCCTGTCTCGCCATCATGTGGCAATGCACCTTTTCAAAGAAAAACCGCTTCAGGATCAGATACAGCACCAGCACCGTCACCGCTGAAAAAAGCAGATTCCAGTTGAATTCCAGAAGACCCTGATATATTGTTACATTCATGGGCTCACCCTACAGACGTCCTGTGAGTATGATGGCGATGACAAAGGTAAGCACACCGATGGTTTCCATAATGGCCATGGCCACGATCATGGTCGTACGAATCCCGCCCTGTGCTTCCGGCTGCCGTGCGATGCTCTCCACTGCTCTGGCGCCGATGATTCCCTGCCCAATGGCAATGCCGATTGCCGCCAGGCCCATTGCCAGCCCTGCCGCGATTGCGATAATACCTGTCATTTTTCTTTCCTCCTTAAAAAACAATTCATTCATGCGCACTGCAGTCCGGCGATTACTCGTCTGCTGCAGTTTCTCTGGCCAGGAAAACCATGGTCAGGGTTACGAAAATATAGGTCTGGATCGCCGGTTCAAACATGTCGAAAAAGGCATTGACCGGTAGCACCAGCACAGCGCGAAAAAACGGTACCGTTCCGAAGAAGCTGCTGAGCCATTCCATAAACACGTACCAGAGTTCCACCACTACCAGGCCGCCGAATATATTTCCAAACAGCCGGAAGGCCAGCGAAACCGGAAGGGTCACCTGCTCAATCAGATTCAGCGGAAACATAAAAGGATACGGCCTGCACATGTGCTCCACCTTTCCTCTGATGCCCAGGACATGAATACTGCTGCCCTGGATCAGAAGAAAGCTGAGAATTGACAGACTGAAGGTCACGTTGACATCTGCTGTCACCGGTCGGACGCCCAGTACGCCCAGCGCGCTGCCGCAGAGCAGATACAGAAACATGGTTCCAAGAAACGGCATGTACACGTCAGCAGCTTTTCCGAGGTTTGACTGGCCGTAGCTGTACAGCTTTTCCACGATGAACTCTGCCAGAAGCTGCCTTCTTGTCTGCGGCACTTTTTCCAGCCGGCTTCCCATGATGATCCCTGCTGCCGCGAGAAATGCCGCGACGATCGTCCCCCACAAGGTGCTTTCCGTCAGATAGACGCTTCCGTTTCCGAAACTGATGATAATCCTTGCTCCCAGTTCTTCCACATTCAGCATGTAATTCCCCCTTCAAAACGACGAAAGCAATATCAGATGCGTTTGATCGCTTTCCGATATTGCCTTCCTTTTTCTTTCAGCATTTTCCTTGTATTTTACACACTTTATGCTTTTTTTAATGTCTACACTATAGCATATTTCTCAAAAAAGTCCATACTTTCCGCCGTTACAGTTTCGCCAAAAAACATTGAAATCGTCACATTCTGTGACGATTTCTTGGCATAAAGCAGTGTATTCTATTCCTCTCGCAGCATCATGGCTGCCACCATGTTTCCGTTCTGTCCGCGCTGTCCCCGATACGAAAAGAACCACTGCGGATGGCATCGGGTGCACAGCTGCATATCAAAGATATGGTCCTCCGACAGGCCGGATTCTATCAGTGTCCAGCGGATGACAGCCTTCAGATCCAGATAGTATTTTCGCAGGCTGCCGCGCTGCTCCGTTCGTCCGAACCGCCGCCACGCCCCATGCTTTTCGAAAAACATCTGCGCCACATCTTCGTCCACCTCGAAGCAGTCCTGACAGAGTCCAGGGCCGATGCCCGCCAGAATGTCCGATTGCACGCAGCCGTAGCGCGTGTGCATTTTGTCGATCATTTCCCCGGCAATTTCCCCCAGCGTCCCACGCCAGCCGGAATGGGCCAGCCCGATGACACGGCGCACCGGATCATAGAAATACAGCGGATTGCAGTCCCCATGGGTCGTGATCAGGGTGATGCCCGGCCGGTCGGTCACCAGGCCGTCCATGTCTTCATAGCTTCGCTCCCGGGTAATGCCCATGCCCAGGTATCTCTCATCCACTTCCAGCACATTGGCAGTGTGGGTCTGGTTGCTTCGGACCATGTTTTCTGCTTCCGTTTCCAGCACATCGGCCAGGATACGGTAATTTTGCAAAATATGCTCTGCCGGCTCTTCCGGGCACTTGCCGAAGTTCCAGCTTTCCCGGGGGCCTTTGCTTACGCCTCCCCTCCGGGTGGTAAACAGGTGGGAAAGCTCCGGGTATTGCTCCAGCTGCGGGAAGGTGACCCAGCAGGCTTCGCCTTTCTGATGGAGATGATATCTGTCCATCCAAATACTCCTTATCTATGAAATGTTTTATTTATGATAGGTCTCATTGCGGTTGATCTTGAAGCTGCGGTAGATCTGTTCCAGCAGGATTACCCGCATCATCTGATGTGGAAAGGTCATTCTGGAAAAAGACAGCTTGAAATCGGCCCGCCGGCTCACTTCCGCCGAGAGCCCCAGGCTGCCTCCGATGACGAAGGCGATATCACTTCTGCCCATGCCGGCCAGATCCTCGATTTTACCTGCCAGTTCCTCCGAACTGAGGGCTTTTCCCAGCACCTCCAGCGTGATCACATAGGTGCTGTCGCTGATCTGCTTCAGAATGGAGCGACCCTCCTCCAGCTTCACATTCTCTTCGTCTGCCGCCGAGGCCTTATCCGGCAGCCTGGCTTCCTTCAGTTCCACGATCTCCAGGGTGCAGAACCGCTGCAGCCGCTTGCTGTACTCTGCCACCGCCTCTGTCCAGTATTTTTCCTTCAGCTTTCCAATGCAGATTATCTGAATCTTCATTTCTATGATACCTCCTATACCTCCGTCAGAACCGGGGTCTGTTCCGGTCCCAGCACATCCATATAGAGATCTTTTCCTATGTAATAGTCCGCTTCCTCCAGCACATTGCGCACCGTCAGGAAGGCCTGCTGCGGTGTGTTGTTTTCCCGGCTCAGGTGGGCCAGAAAGACCCGAGGCACCTTGCAGCGATCCGGCTCGTCCAGGAGCTGGACCAGACACCTGCCGGCTGTCTCATTGGACAGATGCCCCACATCGCTGAGGATCCGCCGCTTGACCGGATACGGATACCTGCCGTAGAGCAGAATGTTTTCTTCGTGATTAGCCTCCAGGACCAGCAGGTCTGCATCCTTCATGGCATCATAGACTTCCTCTGTGACGCATCCTGTGTCCGTCACGATGGCAATCTTTTTTCCGTCCTTTTCGAAGGTGTAGGCGGTGGGCTGTGCTGCGTCATGGGACAGAGGAAAGCTGTGGACCAGAATGTCGCCCACCATCAGATCGCAGTTTTCCGGCGAGATGGTCACCAGCTTTTCAGCAATGGCGTCTGCTGCCTTCGGTTCCAGTCCGGCTGCAGTTCCTTCCGATGCGATAAACCAGGCATCCGGTGCTTTCTTATGGAAAGCCGAAACGCTTTTCACATGGTCCACGTGCTCATGGGTGAGAAACACGGCGGAGATTTCTGCCGGTTTTTTTCCCAGCGTTTCCAGCGCCGATACAATCCGGGAAGCGCTGATGCCCACATCCACTAATAAATGGGTTGTTTCACTTTTGATATAATAACAGTTTCCGCTGCTGCTGCTTGCAAATGCACTGAATCCTAATGTCAATTTTTCCCTCCGTGGCAGCTTCCAAAGAGGACTGCCGCTTTTTTCATTCGTTCTGCCACTTTCACGCCAAAGGGGCACCTGGTCTCACAGCCGCCGCAGCCAGTGCAGTGGGATGCGTTTTTCTCCAGGGCGAAATAATGCTGCCGGACAGATTCCGGCACCGTTTCCTGCACATCTGCCAGATCATACAGCTTGTTTACCATGGCAATATCGATATTCTCAGGGCATGGTTTGCAGTGATTGCAGTACATGCACCTGCCGCTGTAGGCATGCTGCGGTGCAGCTGCCAGTACACTGGCATAGTCTTTTTCTGCATCACAGGCGGTCTCATAGGATACCGCTTCCAGCACGTGCTCCGGCTCCGAGTATCCCACCAGAATGCTGGCAACCGAAGGCCGCGTCAGAGCATAGTGGATACACTGGGTCGGAAGAAGCGCCACACCGAACGGGGATGTCTTTTCATCCAGCAGTCTGCCTCCACCGTAGCCCTTCATGACGGTCATGCCGATATCCTGCTGCTCACACAGCTGGTAAAGGGCTGCCCGCTGCGGATCCATGCCGGCAAGAGCGGTATCGTATTCTCCGTAATAATCATCAATATTTTCGGTTGGCGGCATCAGGTCGAAAGCCGGATTCACCGAGAAAAGCAGCATTTCGATTTCTCCGGAAAGCACAGCTTTCTTCGCCACCTGCGGGTTGTGGGTGCTGAGACCCACATGGCGAATGATCCCTTTCTCCTTCAGTTCATGGACATATTCTATGAAAGGACCGCGGACAATCTCATCCCAGTCTTTCTCTGCGTCTACATAATGAATCATGCCCAGATCGATATAGTCGGTCTGAAGCCGTTTAAGGAGATCTTCGAAGGCCGGCTTCACCACATCCAGATCCCGCGATCGCACATACTGCCCGTCCTGCCAGGTGGAACCGATATGTCCCTGAATGTACCATTTCTCTCTGATTCCTTTCAGGCAGGTCCCGATGGCGCTGCGCACATTCGGTTCTGACATCCAGCAGTCCAGAATATTGATGCCCTGTGCCTCGCAGGTTCGGATGATTTGCCTGCACTTCTCCAGGTCCATTCTCTCAAACCATTCTGCCCCCAGGCCGATTTCACTGACCATAAGTTCTGTTTTTCCAAGTCTTCTGTACTGCATCTTTCTTCCTCCCCTGTATATCATATCCTGCTGCATTTCATGACAGGCAGATTTCCGCCTGTGTGCTATTATACCTCGTACGCCCCGGTTTGACAAGACAGGGCTGTTTGAAATCAAGGATGGAATTCGGGTGGAAAAACAGGTTTGCCGCTTGTAAAACTTCGGAAAATGGTCCATAATATACATATCTTAGAACAAAGAAAAACCAAAAATAAAAAAGGAGTTCGCTATGGCGATTTTGAGAATTTATACAGACGGCGCCTGCGCCAATAATCAGGGGGACATCAATTTCGGCGGCTGGGGCGCCATCCTGGAATTCGGTGAGCATCAGAAGGAGCTCTATGGCGGGGACGCCAATACCACCAACAACCGAATGGAACTGACTGCGGTGATTTCCGCCCTGCAGGCACTGAAAAAGACCGGACAGACCATCCAGATCTTTACGGACAGTTCCTATGTGGCCAACTGCTTCCGGGAAAAATGGTATGAATCCTGGGAGAAAAACAAGTGGCGCAATGCGGCGAAGAAGTCGGTGGAAAATCAGGAGCTGTGGAAGGAACTCCTTGCCCTGGTCCGCCAGCATGATGTGGCCTTTTACCGGGTCAAGGGGCATGTGAACCTGGAAAGCAAATCCACAGATTTCGACAAGCTGTATGAAAAGTTCCTCCAGTGGAACGGCAGCAGCTTCAGTTTCGAGGATTTCCAGTATGTCACGAAGATGAACAACCGTGCCGACGAACTGGCCAATCTGGGGATCGATCAGGTGCGAAGTTCGACAGAGAAGTAAAAAGCCGGAAAAATCCGGCTTTTTCTATTTCACATATTTGGTTTCCCACTTCTTCCCCCGGTACCGCACCAGGAACAGCAGCAGCCGGCAGACCCAGTCGATGAACATGGCATACCAGGTGCCCAGAACGCCCATCCCCAGATATTTCGCAAACAGGAATCCGGTCAATATCCGGAAGATCCACATGGATGCGACCGCTACGATCATCACATAAGATGTGTCTCCTGCACCTTTCAGTGCCTGTGGCAGAGTAAAGGCTGCAGGCCACATGAGGATCCCCAGACCACCATGGAGCCACAGGATGATCATAGCAAGATGGGCTGCTTCGCCGGAGACGTTGTACAGTCCCACCAGCAGCGGCTGGACGGCAAACAGAAACAGATTCCAGATCAGCATCAGTACATAAGACCACCGCATCAGCTTACGGATATAGAATCTGGCATGTTCGAAATCCCTGGCGCCGGTACATTGACTTACCACGGTAATCATTCCTACACCGATGGCTGCTGCCGGCAGCGTCTGCACCGTGGCGATGCTGTTTCCGATGGCGTTGGCTGCGATGGATGCCGTGCCGAAGCTGGAAACCAGACTGAGAAGCATGACCTTTCCCAGCTGAAACAGGCTGCTTTCAATGCTGCTGGGCACGCCCACCCGCAGAATCTTTTTCACCATATCCCCCTGAAACCGGTAATGAAACGGCCGGCTCAGATGTATGATATAAGCAGGATTCCGCAGCAGAACCATGACAGCCACTGCGCCCAGCACCCGGGCTGCAAAGGTAGGAATGGCCACACCTTCCACACCCATGCCGACGCCGAAAATGAGGATCGCATTGCCGCACACGTTGACCAGATTCATGACCATAGAAATCTTCATGGATACCGATGAATTCCCCATGACCCGGAAGATTGCCGCACCGGCGCTGTACAGGGCCATAAACGGAATCGAAGCTTCCACAATAAGAAAATAGGTATTGGCATAGGCCATGACATCCGCATCGATCCTGCCGAAGAGACCATGCAGGATGATGGATTTTGTCAGGTAAAGTGCCGCCATCACGGCAGTGCCCAGAATTACCACGAAAACCAGCAGCTGCTCGCCGGCTTCGTTTGCTTTGGCGGTATCCTTTCGTCCCAGAAACTGGCCGCAGACCACTGCGCCTCCGGTTGCCAGGGCGTTCATGGCAAAGAAAAGCAGCACATTGATGGAATCCACCAGGGATACTGCAGATACGGCGGCTTCCCCTACGCTTGCCACCATGACAGAGTCTGCCAGCCCCACGGCGACCCCCAGAAACTGCTCTACCACCAGGGGAAAAATTAATACTCTCAGTTGTTTATTGGTAAAGGTAATTTGTCCAAGCTGCTTCTCCAACGAATACTTCTCCTTTATGCTGTAATACTTTCTTTATTCTGTTACGATATCGCTGATATCCACATCCTCTTCTTTTACCATCTTGAATTTCTCACCGTGGAACAGATCGTAAATCACCGGTACGACGAAGAGAGTCAGGGCGGTCGCATAGATCAGTCCGCCGATGCAGACCAGCGCAATCGGCTGCATCATATCCGTTCCTGCAGTCTGCCCGAATGCCATGACAATCAGGCCCAGAATGGTAGTCAGGCTGGTCATCAGCACCGGACGCATTCTGGTGGCACCGGCTTCGATAATCGCTTCCTTTTTTTTCATGCCGGCGCCACGAAGCTGATTGATATAGTCCACCAGCACAATGCCGTTATTTACGATAATACCCACCAGCATGATCATACCAATCATGGCGATGATGCTGATTTCTTTATCGAAGATCAGCAGGGCAAGCAGGCCGCCGGTGAAAGCCAGCGGTATGGTAAACATGATGATAAACGGCGACAGCAGGGACTGGAACTGGGCAACCATGATCAGGTATACCAGCAGGATGCCCAGGAGCATCATCAGAACCAGATCCTCCATGGCGTCCATGATCATTTCATTTTCTCCGCTGAATTCCCAGGTAACTCCCTCCGGCGGCGTATAGGCATCCATGGCCTCCTTGGCCGCATCGGTCACAAGGGTGACGTTATAACCATCTTTCACCGTGCCGTTCACCTTCAGATAGGTCTTCTGATCGATCCGCATGATGGAAGGCAGGCTTTCGGTTTCCTGTACTTCTGCCACATCCTTCAGTTTTACGGTAATTTCTTTTCCTTCCGCATCCTTGCCGGTCAGCTTCAGATTGCGTATGTATTTCGGAGTCAGTTCTTTCTGATCCATGCCGGAGACCACCACATCGTATTCATCGCCGCCCATTCGCAGGGTCGTTGCGGTGGTTTCACTGGTCAGGGCATCGGAAACCTGCATGAAGATCTGGGCAACGGTCAGCCCCTTTTCCATGGCTTTTTTCTTATCCACTGCGAAATGAATTTCCGGTTCCGCTTCCGCAAGTCCGTTATCCACTTCATCAATGCCTTCCACGCCTTCCAGCAGCTGCCCGATCTGACCGGCTGCTGTCTGCAGAGCATCATTGTCTGTACTGTATATTTCAATGCCGACACCTTCTCCGCCCAGAGCAGATGTATAGGACATCATGGAAGATGAGGTTGCAATTTCAATGGTGCAAGGCAGATCGCTGCAAGCCTTCGTAATATCCTCACGGATGTCCTCCCCGCTTCTGCCGCTTTCCTGGTCGACGATGATATACAGGCTCACCTGACTGGTTTCCGTATCGCCTGTCAGATTTCCCATAGCGCCGCTGCTGGAAAGCATGGCGCCTGCCGTTTCGACACCCTCCACAGCTTCCATCCGCTGCAGGGCCTCATCTGCCGTTTCTCTGGTATCTTCAATCTCTGCCTCTTCATCGTTCATGGTAAGGCTGCCGGAAAGCTGCGGTGTGGACATATCCGGCATGAAGATAAAGCCCTTCGCCAGAGATGCAGATACACTGAATACCAGCATACCCACCGCCAGAAGCAGCACAATGAACTTATGACGCAGCGACCATCCCGCCAGTCTTCTGTATCCATTCTGGAATGCCATAAACCGCCGGCCTTCCGGCTTCACGTTCTTTTTCAGCATAAGAGAAGACATGGACGGCACCAGCGTCAGTGCAATCAGCAGACTGGCCACCAGCGCATATCCGATGGTCAGGGCCATGTCAGTGAAGAGCTGCCGTGTAATGCCCTGTACGAACACGATCGGCACGAAAACGCAGATCGTCGTCAGGGTTGAGGATGTAATGGCACCGGCTACCTGCTTGGCCCCGGCCACTGCCGCCTTGGCCGCCGGCACCCCGGTCCGCCGCAGACGGAAGATATTTTCTATAACTACAATACTGTTATCCACCAGCATACCCACTGCCACAGCCAGGCCGGACAGGGAAATCATATTCAGCGTCACCCCTGAGAAGTACATCAGTACCAGTGCGAATACGATACTGATCGGAATGCTCAGCAGGGTAATCAGTGTCGGCTTCAAATCCCGGAGGAACAGGAAGAGAATCAGCACTGCAAACAGGGCACCCCAGCCCAGGCTGCTGAGAATGGACCGGATGATCAGATAGATATAGTCTCCCTGATCCATCAGGGTCGTGAAGGACAGCCCCTCATATTCTTCTTCCAGTTCTGCAAATTTTTCTTTCAGATTATCCGAAACCGTAGCCGTCGCATAGTTGGACTGCTTGGAGAAGGTCAGCAGAACTCCCGGTTCTCCGTTAATGCTGGCATAGACCGCATCGCTGTTATCGGACAGGAATACGTCCGCCACATCTTTCAGATAGACGTCGCCCAGTCCATCGATGTTGAATAAGAACAGTTTTTCGATTTCTTCTGTATCCGACAGCTTATCTCCCACGCTGACCAGATACCGGGTATTACCGCTTTCCACATAGCCGGCCGGCATGGAGAAATTCTGTCCCTTCAGAATACCGGAAATCATATCCATGTCGATCATGGAAGAAAGGCCCTCCGTCAGCAGGGCATTGTTTCCTGCTTCGTCCAGCTGGGCCATAGCGCTGTTCAGCTGTGCCCTCTGGGAAGAAATCTGACTCTGAGCACTGTCCAGCTGTGCATACGCATCATCGAAGGAATCCATGGCTGTATAACTGCCCCTCTCAGCCTGCTGGTAAGCGTCTTTCAGCTGTGCTACCTGCTGATCCGCGGTTTCACTGTCTATCTGCAGCATTGCAAGCTGCGTGCTCACATCCGCCAGCTGCCCCTGCAGATCTTCCAGTGTAATTCCCAGCTCCGGACCGTAAGCCCCCTGCTCAATCTGGGCTTCAATGGCCATCTTCTGTCCCTCCAGCGTCTTGATCTGGGTTGCCAGCGCACTGGCCTGCGCCACCGCAGCATCCAAATTGGCCGATGCTTCTGCCAGCTGGTCATAGGTTTCGTTTTTCTTGGTTTCCAGTTCTGCCCGGCTCTCGGCGATTTCTGCTTCCGCCTTCTTCAGCTGTTTCATCCCCTGGTTCAGCTGTGCCTTGGCGTCTGCCAGGTCAGGACTTGCCTCATCCAGCAGTTTTTCGTTGAGTTTTTCGATTTTATCTTCATTGATTACCACGTTGGCTCTGGATTCAATGAGACCGCCGGCGCTGATACTGGCCACGCCGGTGGTGCCTTCCAGCTGATTCATCAGCGTATCTTCCACGAAGGAAGAAACCTTTTCCGTGGTGGACCCTTCCATGCTGACGGCTGCCACTGCAATCGGCATCATGGTTGGATTGATTTTCAGAATATTCGGTGACCCGATTCCCTCATCCCAGGATCCTTCGATGAGATCCACACTCTGCAGCGTATTGACCACTGCCGTATCCATGTCGGATCCGTTCTCGAACTCCAGCATGATGAGAGAATAGTTGGCGTTTGAGATGGATTGAATGCTCTTTATATTTTCCAACGTTGCCAAACTCTGTTCCAGCGGTTTGGTCACGGAAGACTCCACTTCTTCCGGTGTTGCGCCCGGATAAGCGGTCATGACGACAACATATGGAAGATCAATGCTCGGAAGCAGATCCGGTGTCATATTCAGAGTGGATACGATTCCCAGAGCGATGATCACGACGACAATGACGAAAACGGTCATCGGTTTTTTTACACTGAATTTCGGCATACCCCTGTCCTTTCTGTACTTCTTTCTATGCTTATTTCCATGCTTTTTTCGCACA
>JAQXSU010000197.1 GCA_029219125.1 Bacillota bacterium | reverse complement strand
AGAGGAGATTCAAGAGCAGGAAGGGCCGAGGCTGGATGCGAAGCAGAACTCGAGCCAACATCCAGTGGAAATCGAAAGAAGCAGTCCGTTTTATTGGACAGGCGGTGTGAGACAATAAAGTCAGAAAAAACATCAGGTATCAGATAACAGACAACAGATATCAGAAAAGGGAGGATGAGACGATGACTGACAGAATGATCCACATTACCGAATATGTACTTTCTGTAATCGCATGTGCACTGGTGCTTCACATCTGGCTTTGGTAATTTTCAATCCTTTCATTCTGCAGCTTCCGGTGTCAAGGGGGAAGACGCCGGCATAGTATGTAGGAAGCCTTCCGATACAGGGAGGCAGAGAAAGGAAATGAAATCTGATGGGTATCACAAATTCCAACAAAGAACTGAATAAGGATCATATTGACTGCGGGGGGACATTTAAAGTCACCCTTTCCCTTACGGCTGAGCCGAATATTGCAAGCAATCCGGTGGACATCGTGCTGATTCTGGATCGCTCTCAGAGCATGGCAGGCAGTCCGATCGCTAACCTGAAAAGCGGGGCGAAAAAGTTCATCCAGATTATTGATGAAGCGACAGACAGCAGCGAAGACGGCCAAATCGGCGGCGGAAGCCGAATCGGTATCGTCAGCTTCTCCAACCAGGCGACACAGGATACGCAGCTGATCACGTCGGTGGAGGATCTGGAGACTGCAGTGCAGAATCTGTCTGCCGGCGGACTGACCAATCACAGGGATGCGTTCACTAAGGCACTGGATCTCTTTGATCCGGCATCAACCAACGAAAAGATCATGGTCATGTTCACCGATGGCAGAACGACCACCGGCGGAGATGCTGGACCAGTGGCGGCAGCGGCGAAGGCACAGGGCGTTTCCATCTATGTGATCGGTCTTTCCGGCAACGGAGGCATCGATGAAGATGCGCTGAAGGACTGGGCATCCGATCCGGATTCAGCTTATGTGGCCATCACACCGAGCGATGAAGAACTGGAAGACTTGTTTGAGGATCTGGCGGAGAATATTTCCAAGCCGGGTGCTGCAGGCATCGTAGTGGTGGATACGGTGGCAGAATGTTTCCGCATCGTTTCTGTGGATTCACCGGCGAAAGGCACCGCCGCACTGCTGGATTCCAGAACAGTGCAGTGGAAGATTGCACAACTGGGCGTGCATCAGAGCGAAGGAGCAGCACTGGAATTCACAGCAGAGCACGTTGGTCCATGTTCCGGCCTGACGGAAGTCAACGAGTCTGTATCATACACGGATGATGACCATAATGTGGTCCACTTCCCGTCACCGAAGATCCGGGTCGACTGCGACATGACTATCTGTCCGGAAGCCTGCCCGGAACCGACAGATGTGACCATCGATGGATGCGAAGACACGGTAGAATACAATGTAGGAGAACTGGGTCTGGATTCCCCGGGACGGATCCTTCAGCTGGATGTGACACTGAAGAATGTTTGCCCGCATCGCAGAGTCGCCCTTGCGGCAATTTTGAACGAAGTAGACGATAAGGGCATCGAGCATAAACGCGGACTGAAGACCATCACCGTTCCTGCCCATGACCGGCCGGAATGCCGTGATGTGACGGTTCGATGCATCCGTTTCGTCCTGCCGGAGGATCTGGATGTGTCAGGAGATCCGGATTCCATCTGCAGCAGGAGAAAGTTTAAGGCAAGATTCATCGCCCACTATATCGACAACGATTTTGAGTGCTGCTGTGAAGTAACAGTATGAAGTAACAATAAAGGACAGTATGATGTCTGAAGGCGTAAACGCCGTCCGGCAAGGCTCCGAAGAGCCGCCGGATACATAGGAAAACATAGAAAATCCAATCGAAAAATACTTAACAAATCCGTCCGTGTATGATACAATGAGACTTGTATTGTATATTATTTGACAAACAACATGGAAAGGACCGGTACGACGGAAATGGGAATCGTAGTAGGAATCGATATAGGAGGGAGCACCACGAAAATAGCGGGGTTTCAGGGTGAAACCATGCTGCAGCCGGTGCAGATCTCGGCAAACAATGCCATCGCGTCGCTTTTCGGCGCATTCGGCAAGTTTTTATATGACAATCATCTGGATCTTCAGGACATCGAGCAGGTCAACCTGACAGGTGTAGGCAGCAACAGTGTAGCGCAGCCTATTTACGGTCTGCCGACATATAAGGTGGACGAGTTTACCGCCAACGGCGTAGGCGGCGGCTATTTTGCCGAAGGGTCTGAGGAGTTTATGGTGGTCAGCATGGGTACCGGTACTTCTTTTGTCCGGGTGAAGGACAAGATCCCGACCCATCTGGGCGGTATCGGTATCGGCGGCGGCACCATTATCGGTCTGTCGAAAATGATACTGAACACCAGCGATATTGATAAAATTCAGGAAATGGCAGCAGAAGGCAGGGTGGGAAATATTGACCTGCGCATCGGGGATATTTCCAATGAACCCCTTCCGGGACTGAATCTGGAGATCACTGCGTCAAACTTCGGCAAGGCATCTTCCCGTGCAACCTGCGAGGACAAGGCCGCAGGCATTGTACATATGGTCCTGGAGACCATCTGCCAGACGGCAGTGCTGATCTCCCAGGGAACGGACCTGAAGGATTTTGTCCTCATCGGCAACCTGACCAATTTCCCGGAAATTGCGCATATCTGCGAAATGATTAAAACCATGTATCCGGATATTCATGTGATCGTACCGGAGGACGGCGAGTACGCCACGGCGGTCGGTGCAGCACTGGCAGAGCACAGCTGTCTGCGGCAGATCGAAGGATAATGCAGGGGGCTGCGGTTTCTTCGCAAAATATATTGTCATGGCTTTTTCGAGGCAGCACAGACTGCCTCTTTTTTTTGTCGAAATGAAAGAAGAACGAAAAAAGTCATTGACAAGGATAGTTGTCAATGCTATACTACATTCATGAAGAATGACAAGAATCGTTGTCAAAATGAAAGATAAACTTGTCAGAATCAGAAGTAGAAACAGGAAGCAGGGAAGCAGAAAGGAGATGGCAGCATGCCGCTGTATAACAGGCTGAAGGAATACCGTGCCAGAATTCATGTGAATCAGTCGGAAATGGGCCAGCTGGTGGGGGTGTCCAGACAGACCATCAGCCAGATTGAACGGGGAGACTATTCGCCGTCGGTGACGCTGGCACTGAAGATTGCGAAAGTATGTGATGCAAAGGTAGAGGATATTTTTTCCTACGAGGAGGAGAAAGATGATGAATAACCAGAATGAAGTAATCAAAAAAGAAAACAGAAAAGCGTTGAAGGTATATATTCCGATTCTGATTGTCAGCGCCGTCGTCGGCGGGGTTATCGGTTTTTTCTCCGCCACAAATGGAATTCAGAACTTCGGGGAAGCCTGCAGCCAGACCATGTCCCATCTGCTGTATCTTCTTTCACCCTATGGTGTGATTGTGACGGAAGCTGTGACGGTACTTGCCGGAATCCGTTATTACCTGACTGCGAAAAAGGAGCTGGGAAGTGCAGAGAAAGCACTTGAGAAAGAAATGGAAGAAGAGATGGAGGAAGAACTGGATGAAGCGGCATGTGACCGTGTGGATCTGCTTCTTTCCAAATCCATGATTGTTGTCGGCTGCGGCCTGATCATCAGTTTCATGTTCTTCGGCATAAACTTCGCCTTCATCGAACGGAATGTGGAAGAACGCTGGATTCTCTTTACGGTTTCCTCTGCGATTTTCGTTCTGGGCAGCTTCGGTTATCTGCGGCTGAACCAGCTTCAGGTAGACATGACCAAACGGATCAATCCGAAGATGAGAGGCAGCGTCTATGATTTCAAATTCCATGAAAAATGGGAGGAAAGCTGCGACGAAGCAGAAAAGATGACCATCTACAAGGCGGCATATAAAGCATTTCGGATTGCAAACACGCTGTGCTCCGCAATCTGGGTGGTGCTGGCGGTGGGAAGCTTTGTCTTCCACTTCGGTCCGCTGCCCATCGTGCTTCTGACGATCATCTGGCTTACGTTGAATGCAGTGTACTACAGCGAGTCCATGCGGCTGGAGCATGGAAAAATCAATGAATAAGAGAAAGGGACTATGACATATGGAAAAATTACCGTTCAGAGTTCTG
>JAQXSU010000196.1 GCA_029219125.1 Bacillota bacterium | reverse complement strand
CCCTGGCCCCTGTGACTATCGAAACCATGCTGAACCACCGATGGCCGGGAAACATCCGGGAACTGCGAAACGTGATGGAACGAATCTATGTGGTCAGCCCGGGCAATGAGCTGATTTTCACCCCGACGCCGACTGCCGATTACGGACAAAATCCATCCGCTCCGGAGGCAATTGCAACGCCGGACGATTACAGCAGTCTGAAGGAATTCAGCGAAAGCGCCGAGCGCTGGTATATCGACCGGACCCTGCAGAAATGCGGCGGCCGCATCGGGGAAACCGCAGAACGGCTGGGGATCCACCGCAGCGTCCTTTATCGGAAATTACACAAATAACTTTGAAGCACCTTGTTTTTTCTGAAAAGCAGAGTATAATATTCATTGAAAAGTAGAACAATATTAGATGTAAGTTTTCAATGGAGGCTGTTATGGAAATTAAGCGGGATCGTTATTTGAATAAGCTCATTTCTTTCATGTGGGATGGGCAGGTTAAGGTAATTACCGGTATCCGGCGGTGCGGGAAGTCGTACTTGCTGAAAAAGCTGTTCCGTGATTACCTGAAATCCATTGGTGTGAAAGAGGAACATATTATTGATTTAGCGCTTGACTTAACGAAAGATATTCGCTTCCGCAACCCTCTGGAGTTAGCGAAGTATGTGCGGGAAAAGGCAGAAGGAAAAAGTGAGCAGTTCTACCTTTTCGTGGATGAAATCCAGATGTCCGATAAGGTGAAGAATCCCTACAATCCGGATGGCAGGAAAATTACTTTTTACGATGCGCTGAATGATTTGAAAACCTTGTCGAATCTTGATATTTATGTGACCGGCAGCAATTCAAAGATGCTTTCGACGGATATTCTTACGGAGTTCCGCGGCCGGGGAGATGAAATTCGTGTCCATCCGCTGAGCTTTGCGGAATACTATTCTGCAGTGGGTGGGGACAAAGAAGATGCGTTTGATGCGTACGCTTTTTACGGAGGAATGCCGCTGATTCTGTCCCGCCCGACAGAGGCGGCAAAGATGAATTATCTGAAGTCACTGGTTTCTGAGGTCTATCTGAAGGACATTGTGGAACGCAAAAAAATAAAGAGAGAAGATGTGCTGGCATCGATACTCGACTTGCTTTGTTCCTCCGTCGGCTCTCTTACGAACCCGACAAACATTACAAATACCATCAACACCAGACAGAAGAGGGCGGGAGAAAATGTTGTGGCTCACAATACGGTAAAAGCATACATTGATTATTTGTCGGATGCTTTTCTGTTCAGCGAATGCAAACGATGGGATGTGAAAGGCAGAGACTATTTTGATTATCCCAATAAATACTATTGCGAAGATATCGGACTGCGAAATGCAAGAATTGGTTTCCGTCAGCAGGAAATGACCCATATCATGGAAAATATCCTGTATAACGAGCTTGTGATCCGGGAATGCACGGTAGATGTGGGTGTTGTTTACTCCAACGAAAAAAATGCCAAAGGCAATATCAACAAGGTTGCAAGAGAAATTGATTTTATTGCGACTTCCGGCGGAAAGAAAACGTATATTCAGTCGGCGTATGCCCTTCCCGACGAAGAAAAGGCAGCAACCGAAAACAAGCCGTTTTCTCTGACCGGAGATTCCTTTCCGAAGATCATCGTTCGCCATGATATTCGGAAGCGGTGGTATGACGAGAACGGAATCTTAAATATCAGTATTATTGACTTTTTACTGGATGAAAATCTGATTTAATTGCGAAAAAAAGAAGAAAGTAAATGAAAACAGACATGTTGCAAAAATGAGACCTATGTAGGTTTCGATTTTGCAACATGTTGTTTTTTTGCAACTTTTTATATACACATGATGAAAACCGTAAAAACGTTGAAAAAAAGCCGTTTCCATCGGGACGATAGATTTTGGCACGCATTTTGCTATTTTAGAAAGGTGAAAAGAACAAGAATCCGGAATCTTGTAAGAAATAAAGAAATGTTACACAACCTGAAAAGAAAGGAATGAGTTACATGGCAGCAATCAAGAATGTCCTGATCATGGGCGGCGGTTTAATGGGAAAGAACATCGCATTCGTCGCTTCTTCTGTAAAGGACTATGACATCACAATTTACGACATCAACCCTGTCGATGTGGAGGCAGGCATCCGCACCAGCACCAAGCAGCTGGTGGAAAAAGGAATCGTTTCCGAAGCTGAACTGGCAGAAAGATTAACCAGAATCCACTTCACACAGGATCTGGAAAGCGACGGCATCAAGAATGCAGATCTGGTCATCGAAGCCGTATTCGAAAACATGGATCTGAAGAGAGAAACCTTCGCCAAGCTGGAAGCTCGCTGCAGAAAAGACTGCATCTTCTGCACCAACTCTTCCGTAATGAGCCCGTCCGAGATCTCCAGAGATCTGAAATACAGAAACCGTTTCGTGGGAACCCACTTCTGGAATCCGGGTCACCTGATTCCGCTGGTGGAAGTGGTAAGAACCGATGCCACCGACGATGATACTGCAAACACCGTGATGGAATTCATGGCGAAGATCGGAAAGAAACCGGCACTGTGCAATAAGGACGTTCCGGGATTCATCGCAAACCGTCTGCAGCATGCGCTTTGGAGAGAAGCCATCTCCATCGTGGAAAACGGCATCGCCGATGCAGCAACCGTAGACATGGCCATCAAGAATTCCTTCGGTCTGAGACTGCCGCAGCTGGCACCGCTGGAGAATTCCGATATGGTGGGAACTGACCTGACCTTCAATATCCACAACTATGTACTGGATTATATCGAAGATTCCCACAAGCCATCCCCACTGCTGACCCAGATGAAGGAAGAAGGCAAGATGGGCTTCAAGTCCGGCGAAGGGTTCTACAAGTGGGATGACGAAAAGATCGCGAAATGCAACGCAGACCTGAACAGCTATCTGATCAAGATGCTGTACGATAAATAGAATTTGACTTAAAATAAAAAGGAGTGTTTATTATGGCAGATTTAAAGAATAAAAGAATCATTACCGCAGCAG
>JAQXSU010000195.1 GCA_029219125.1 Bacillota bacterium | reverse complement strand
TCATATAAAAACTTGCCGAATGCGCCGAAAAGCGACGCGATGGCATTGTTTGCCGAGATCTGCACCGGCTGCAGCATGGCTTCTCCCTGAAATCCCGCAATTTTTGTGGTGCTCCCTCCTATATCGATTCCTACTACGATTCCCATATCCGTCGTACCGGTCCTTTCCGTGTTGTTTGTCAAATAATATACAATGTACGATTCATTGTATCATACCCGGGCGGATTTGTTAAGTGTTTTTTCATAACCTACCAGATCCAGATATGTAGCACCAGTGCACATGCGATTACGGAAAGTACATATTCGGTAATGTGGATCATTCTGTCAGTCATCGTCTCGTCCTCCCTTTTCTGATCTGTTATCTGTTATCTGTTGTCTGATATCTGATACCTGATGTTTTTTCTGACTTTATTGTCTCACACCGCCTGTCCAATAAAACGGACTGCACCCATTCTGCACTTGAATCCGGAACGAAAAAATGGTATAGTTTCTATATGAAAATGCACGAAATGAAATCCACCGCATAAAGGAGATTACGTTCATGAAACTGATTCTGAAAGAAAGACTGATCAGCTGGTTTGACAGCTTCAACGTCTATGATGAAGACGGAAATATTTATTTCAAAGTGAAGGGCAAGCTGTCCTGGGGTCATAAGCTGGTCATTTATAATGCGGCAGGCAGCGAGATTGGCATGGTCCGGGAAAAAATCGTGGACATCCTTCCCCAATTCAACCTGTTCAAAGATCGCGAAAAAGTGGGTACCATCACGAAGAAGCTGACAGTCATCCGGCCGAAATTCAAGATTGACTTCAACGGATGGGACATTGACGGCAACTGGCTGGAATGGGACTACTCCATCCGGGATAAGAAGGGCCGCCGGGTCGCCGCCATCTACAAGAAGCTGCTCCGCCTGACCGATACCTATGTCATCGAGGTGGAGAATGAAGCCGATGCCCTGGATGCTCTCATGGTAGTCCTGGCCATCGATGCGGAGAAATGCTCTGAAGAGAAAAAAGAAGCGAAAAAGGACGAGAAGAAACGGAAGGCCGAAGCCAAGGCCGTGAAGATGGGGAAGTAGTCCTCTATCGACACATGCAATCCCGGATATCATGAAGCATTTCATCCAGAAGCGCTTCCTGGTATCCGGCTTTTTTTTCTTTTTGAATCAGTTCTGCAGTTGACCGGAGCAGCGGATTCTGCAGTCTGTTCAGTATGGAAAGACGCCGTTCGCTGATGTCCTCTTCAGACCTGGATTTTTCATAATCTTCCGGGCTCATCCGCCAAAGAATCACCTGCCCCGGATACCGTTTCCACATCCGATCTGCGATATCCATGCCTTCCGGATCCAGATCCCCTGCATAGAAAATCTTCGGATTTTCCGCGGCAAGGAGATCCAGCATCTGCCATGCTGCTTTCCGCGGCTGTCCCATGGTGCAAATCAGCGCAGGCCGGCAGTTATCCGGCAACTGGCGGCACTGTTCACACAGATGGCTGAAAACCATCTCATTTTCCACCACAAATACGTAATTTCCTGTTCCATAAGCACGGGTCACGCCGTCCAGATTTTTCTGCATGAGAAGAAAAGGTTCCCACACCTGCAGGAAACCCTCCACCCCTGGATGCAGCTTTCCGTTTTGCTCCAGATGAAGCCCTGACACGGCAACCATGCTGGAGATCTCATCCATCTGAATCCCGTATCGCAGATACAGCGCAGACAGTTCTTCCGCATTGGACGGCATTTCCTCACCGGCATCCCGGCACAGACCGCAGACCAGCAGCTGCCCAGCCGCAGTTCCTCGATCAAAGCAATGGGGATCGCCGGAAACCCTGGCAGCCAGAACCGCCAACATGACACCGCCGCCAGCAGAGGCAGCAGCTCCCGGTGTTTCCTCACCACTCGGTGCTTCTTCGCCACCCGGTGGTTCCTCGCCGCTCGCCTCCTCACCAGTCGGCACTTCTCCCGGCACCACCATATCCAGCGCTTTTCCAACAATTCGAACCAGTCTCTCCGCATTCTTCGGATTTCGGTTCCATTCCTTCAGAATGAGTTGATACCCGTATTTCTTCTCTTGAAAGACAGCTTCAATCCAGTCCGCTGCCGTCCCGGCTGTCTCACTCGTCACACTTGTCTCACTGGTCTCGCTTTCCCTGTGCAGGAAAAACTGTCGGCACTCTTCGAAAAACAACCGGATTTTTTCCTCCCGTTCTGCTTTCCGGGCCGCATTGGTCTGCATCGGTTCGCCGAAGTACAGTTCAAGCAGCTGCTGCAGATTCAGGTCCCCATATGCCGTCTCTTTCAGTGCCGCTTCAAATGACTGCACCGAAAAAGACAGAATATCTCCTTTCTTTCCGGCAAACGACTTGCCGAAAAAACCTTCCAGAGCACGCCGTTCTTTTTCCGAAGCGTTTTCCAGCTTCACAATGCCCGCCCCACGCCCATAGGAATTCCATTTTTTTCTGAGCTGCTGAAAACACCGGTCAAACCCAGGTGTCTTCCTGAAATATTCGTATGCTTCCTTCCTGCTGTCAGGCATCCAGTATCCGTTCCTTTCCGTTCCATGTATAGTGAATGATCGTAACAATCTGTGAATTTCCCGGCCGGTGCATTTCTGAAATCCGCAGAGCCGGCACAGTTTCGTAGCAGCCCCACAGAGACTGGGAATTCATGATATAATCAAAATCCAGCTGCCCCACCAGTTCAAACATGCTGCTGATATTCTTATCGTCAACTCCGGCGAACGCTTCGTCCATGGCGACAATCCGGGGATGATCCTCCTTTGCTGCCTTCTGATACTGGGCATTCAGTGCCGCCAGCAGCGGAACATACATGGCCATGGCCTTCTCTCCGCCGCTGAACTTGTTGAAGGCACTGTCGGTCAGTGTCTTTTTTGAATCCTCGCCGCGGTAATAGGACATCTGGAATTCGAACCACTTTCGATAATCCAGGGCATCCCGCACCAGATCCATATAGTTGACCGGCTCCTCCGCCTCCTCGGCACGAAGTTTTTCCTGGCGGATTTTGCTCCGGAAATGAGCCGCAACCCGTTCCATATCCGCCGCAGTCATCAGCTTCCGGTCTCGGAGAAGCAGTTTTTCCAGCTCAACGGTATCCAGCTGTTCGTCATTTTCTGCCGCTTTTGCCTTCCAGTCCAGCGAAAAGCGGAGGCCCATGGAGGTTTCCATATTTTTCATCAGCGCCGACATATCGGCAACCCAGCGCCGGCTTTCGGCAATCCGGTCTGTCAGCTGCTGACTCAGGGTCCTGGAAAGGATATCCTCAAACAGTTCCCGGTCCTTCTGCTGAATCAGCAGCTCCGTCTCGGCAATCTGTTTTTTCAGCGTTTCGTGAAACTCTTCCATCCCGATCTTTTTCCCGTTCCAGACCGCAGTAAAAATATGCCGTTTATGCAGCGTCCCTACCGGCGCACCGCCTTTTTCTCCGTCAAACCACTCTGTCAAAGCCGTTCCATAGGCAATCAGACTGCCGTTGTATTTATGATATACACCCATGAATGCAGCCGTCAGTTCCGAAGCTTCCCGGTCTTTGTCGCTGTCCCGGAGTTTTTCCTGTGCCGCCCGGGCACAGTCCTCCAGTGTTCTGTTTTCCTGGGCAATCACCAGCTTCAGGTCCAGTTCCTCCGCAAAATACCCACGCAGCACGTTTTCTCTTTCGAGATACGTTTCCAGGTGTTCTTCACTTTCCGCCTGCTCTCCGGCAAGCCGCACCAGGTCGCTTGCCGCCACTGCCAGTCTTTCCCGGAGTGTTCCGATCCGGTCGTCCAGTTCCTGCTTTTCTTTTTTCAGTTCTGTAATTTTCTTCGCTTTTTCCTGGTTTTCCGGCCGGTTCAGGAATTCATCCAGTTCCTGAATCTGCACTTCCAGCTTTTTGATTTTTCTGATTTCTATGCTCTGCTGCAGGGAAATCTCATCGATGGTCTCCTCTTCCTGTTCCATCCGGCTTTCTTCTGCCTTCACCTGCATGGACAGGTTTTCCAGTTTTGAAAGGAGTTCAGACGTATTTCCCCACGCAGTACTGTATTCCTCCAGCACATCCCCGGCTTCGAGGTAGCTTTCGATGCTGCGGCTGTAGGGCAGGTTTCTGCAGACAGCCAGCACCCGCTGCAGGATCTCGGTCTTTCTGCTCTTCCATCTTGCCTCTTCCTCCTGGGCTGCCCGGAGCTGTTTTTCCACCTGCTCCAGCTCCCAGACAGCATGACGAATCTGTTCCAGTGCATCGCAAAGTCCGACGAAATCCGGCAGGCTTTCGTACTCTTCCTGCAGCTGCTCCATCTTCTGACGAATTTCTGCGACAGCAGTTGTCAGTTCCCGCCGTCGTTCTTCCATTTCGTCAATTTCCTGCTGCAGCTGTGCTTCCATCTGTTTCCGCTTCCGGGCACGGGCCAGAACACCGATGAAGCCTTCCGCATCTTCCTCACAGGAAACACCGCACAGCACGCCGTTGCGGAATACACCGCTCTCATCCAGGTATAAGTATTCCTCGGTTTCAGGCGCAGACGCACCTGCCGCACCCATCATTGTACGGATATGGCACAGAATTCGATTCGTTTCCTGCTTCAGTGCATGAGGCAGAGACTCGCTGACGGTCAGAGCGCCGAACGGCTTGCCGCCCTTACCCCGGACCCGCAGAAAGACATCCTGCACATCGGAGAACTCTGTCTGAATCCGCATCCAGTCTTTCTCCGAAACCACCAGCGCATCCAGCACCCCGGCATCCGAGAGCTGTGCTTCCAGCAGATTTTGCGCCGTCTCCGAGAGACCCTCCGCAAACTCCACCGCCTCAAAAAATGCCGTATACGGAATGCCAGCGTCGCGAAGCCTGCTGCGGACTGCCTCCGTCCGGTCTTTTCGCTGCGGCTGAATATCCTTTTTCGTCAGAAGCTCCTGCAGTTCTTTCTTCTTGTCTGCCAGATCTTTCTGAAGGAGAAGATTCTGATGCTCCAGTTCCAGCTGTTTTTCTTTCAGACCGGTTCGGATGCGATCCCGGATTTTTTCCACGGTAGAACGGATTTCCTGCCCATCGGCAGTCCCTTCGAAAGCCGTAATCTTATTCTCAATCTGCAGCATCACATCGCTGTCCAGCTGCAGCACCTCAAACTGTCTGTTTCGTTGGTAATATGCCTCAATCAGCTGCTCCCTGCACTGTTCTGCCGACTGTGCTGCCGCTTCCACACCTGAATCCGCAAGGCTTTTTTCCCGCTGCATCTGCTGCAGATATTCTGCTGCCGCATCATATTTTTCATTGCAGTCGTTCTGCTCCCGGAGCACGCGGATTCCTTCGCTGACAGCAGCCTTTCTTTCTTTCAGAGCGGAGCGGATCATCGCACCTTCTGTGCACTGTTCCGCATCCAACTGCCCGATCACCGTTTCATGGATCGGCAGACAGGCCGTTTCCTGTAGTTCATCCAGTTCCCGTCTTTTTTCTGCCAGGCGGTCTCTGTACAGTTCCCGGGACTGGGTGATGTCTCTTAAATTGCATTCAAATTCCCGAACCCGCTGTCGGCTCCGTTCCAGTTTTTCTTCCAGTCTGTCCGCATTTTCGGAAGCAATCTGCCGCTCTGATGCCGCCTGCATCCGCCGGTCCGCCGCAGATTCCAGTTCCATGTCCTGCAGGCTTTCCAGCTGTCCGGCGATGATCTGGCTTCTTTCTTCCGCTGCATTCCGCGCCGCTTCATCCTGCTGCTGGCGATTATGCAGTTCTTCCATCTGTCGTTTCCGGTTTTCCAGCAGAGCCTTCTGTCCATCGGCTTCATCCTTGGCGGTCAGATAAGCCTCGCCTTTTTTCGCCCGAAAATACTGATTGTATCTGGTATATTCATTTCGGATAATCTGGGTATCATGGA
>JAQXSU010000194.1 GCA_029219125.1 Bacillota bacterium | reverse complement strand
CGATTGGCCTCTGACATGCTGTTCAGATGAAATTCCATCTGCGGCACCAGAATGTCTGCAAATTTCTCGTATGCCTCGGGATCGACAATCTCCTCATAATCCCTTGAATGACGTACCAGATTATAAAGTGCCTCATCCATCAGATACATTTTCTCAAATGATGCACCTTCATAACAGGTAATCTCCACCAGATTTTCCTTCAGACCGCACTGGAGTCTTAGATACCTGTGCAGTCCTCCTACTGTATCTTCCGGCCGATCCTTCAGATTAATACTTACAAACCAGTATAAGTCTGTTCCTACGGCAAGCCTGCTTGTACTTTCCTCTCCTGCAGCCCGGTTCAATGCGTCGGCAATTTCTTCTCTGTCTGCATACCACAGCGTGCTTATTTCTTCAAAGTCATCAGCCTTCACATCTGCCATAACAGACCGCAGCCTGTTTTGAAAGTCTGTTTTCTGTCCGCCTGCCTTCCCGATAATGAATGCCGTAAGCGCCGGGCTATCGATAATCCAGCTTTTTCTTTTACTTCCAAGTTCTTTATTTGTCGCTGTATCAAATACTACATAGACTTCTCCGGAAGTCAGAACATAAAAATCAGCTGACCGAACTACACTGAACTGTGAATCATTCTCTTCGTTGAGATCAAAATCATACATTGACAGACTGCAGCCTTGTTCTTCAGTTGTAACAGTACCCTTCCGGATCTGATCCTCACTGATTTTGCGGATAATTATCATCAACGCTTCTCTGTCCGATTCTTCATAAAGGGGAACCCATAGTCTGATGTTTTCATCATCGCTGCGCTGGCCTACAGTCACCGAAGTTTTATCCGTCAGTTCCACACTCTGCAGCCACTGATAGAATCCGTCATTCTTTGCACCGGTAAAGGTCACCAGCACTGCCGCAGCGGCAACCAGGATCACCACGATCAGAGTGCAAACCGCCATCTTTGGCTTCTTTGCAATCATTTCGATTCTTTCTTTCAGGGCGTGTCTGCTGCCCGTCATGGTGGTAGCGTTTATGAGCAAAACATTTCGTCCCGGCCTTGTCATCTCGATCAGGGTCCGTCCGTAGTCAGCCCGTTCTTCTTCTCCCAGCCGCCGGATGGTCGCCGCATCACAGGCCAGCTCGCAGTCATTCTTCGACAGGACTGCAGCTGCCCACACCAGCGGATTGAACCACTGCATGATCAGACAGATACCGCGAAGCAGAGACCAGAGCGGATCTTTCTGCCGGTAATGACTCATTTCATGTTCCACCGCATACCGCAGCGTCCTGCTGTCCGCTGCCACCTCCGGCGTCACATAGATGATCGGTTTAAAAAATCCGAACAGGCATGGTGTTTCAATAGACTCCGTCACATAGACCGGGCAGGCCATATTCTCCATGGAAAGAAGACGCCGCGTGCGGACAAGTTTTGCATGGAACTGCCCGTTTCCCGCCAGAAACACAGCTGCCATCAGCAGCATACCAGCCTTCCACACTGCAGCAAACAGGTTCCGCAGCTTCAGCGAAGTCTCCATTTTCTGAAATTCCTGATCCGTTTTATTCCTTGCCACAATCTGCGGTGTATCTGCAGACAGGCCGGACAGATCATATCCTTCCACACTGCCATCATCCATATGTGCAATCTGATCCACATTCCGCATACTGTCTATTTCCTGCACCACCGGCAGCTGCTCCACCCCATTCATCATGCTGAAATCAAATTCCCCAAATTGAAACGGTACCAGCAGCCGTGCCAGCACCACCAGCCACAGAGCATACCGGACCCATGGCTGGATCCTGTCCTTCAGCAGCTGCCGGAGAACCATTACAATCACGATAAGAAGACTTGTACTGATTACCCACTCAAACATATTGTTACCCCCGTCATACATTTTACTGATTCAAATTCTCATCCTGAAAATACAGAAGCCCGAATTCGATATCAGAGTCTGCACTGGTTCCGCATTTCACACAGACAAGATTCTCCTGCTGCGGACTGCATCCAATCTCAATCCATTTCCAGTTTCCGGTTTCATTTCCTGCCAGTGAAAGCCGTAGGAATCTGAAGTCCTGCATGGATTCCGTCATCTTCACCGCAACCCCTTCTTTTCCCAAACGGTTCAGATAGTCCGTAATCTGTTTTCTGTCAACTTTGTCCGAAGCTTCACCGTCAATGATACAATCATCTGCACTTATGACCTGAAGAAACGACATCATTTCCTGTTCCATTTCAGGTGCCTTTCTGTCGGCCATCCGATCGATGAAATCTGCCAGTTCCGGGCTGTCAATCCACCATGCCTTGCCTTCAGCGGACGTACCGCAGAGGATTTTGTCCGTTTCAGGATCAGAATACACTTCTATACTGCCATCCTCCATCAGGCTGAAAACGATCTTCCGTATAGCACCTTCTGTCCCGTCTTCCGTTTCCAGCGTCAGAGCACCAATCGAAGCTCCGTCATATTCTGACGAACGTAGTTTCAAATCGGATCGTCTCAGTCCATGCAGAATGTTGATCAGTTGGTCCTTTCCGGTCGTCTCCCCGTCTTCGATTTCTGTAATGTCTGCTGCCAGGTAAGAAAGATTGCTGATTACAGGCTCCTTCAAAACAGCAATCTGCCGAATCTGCGATGTATCGGTGCTTTGCAGTAAGTCATAGAATACATCGTTGCCGGCACCGGTGAATGTCACCAGCGCTGCCGCAGCGGCAAGAAGGATTAAGACGATCAAAGTGCAAACGGCTATTTTCTGTCTCTTTGTACAACTGCCAACTTTCTTTTTCAGGTTGCATTCATTCCCCATCGTTGCGTTCCCCTTTCTCCATCTTTTTCAGCAGTTCATACAGTTCATCGATTTCTTCCTGCGGCAGAGCCTGCTTCTGCGTCAGCGAATTGACCATCAGGCTTACGCTGCCGTGATAGACACGGCTGAGAAAGCTTTCCGTTTCCTCCAATGCAGCGTCTTCCCGCTGAATCAGGGGCCGAAACATCTTCACACCTTCCTCTGCATCGTTATAGCCGGCAACTGCCCCCTTTTTCTCCATACGCCGTAGAAGTGTCAGCGTCGTGCTGCGGCTCCATCCCATCTTCTCCTCAAGCCATTCTGTGGTTTCTCGCCCGGTTCGCGGTGATTTCTCCCACAAACATTCCATTACATTCCATTCCGCATCGGTCAGATTCATACTCTCGCCCTCCTGATTTGTCTACATCTGTAACCAGATTATAACATGCTGTGTTTACATTTGTCAACAACAAGAATACAAAAAACAGGGCATATATCGTCATGCCCTGCTTCTGCATTATGTAAACCACTTTATCCCCTTGAAGTGTTTTTTTTCAACATGCCAGAACTGTCTGAATTTCAAGGATAATCATGTTTATCCACATGGTTTGTCATAATTGTATACAATTTCATTCATATCATCATGTGGATAAATTAAATTCATATATTTGTTGAAATTTCAATATGGAACAGGCTGTATGCCATTTGTCAATGGAAAGTTATCCACATATTTTTGCGTAAAATTAGAGGGATGTTCCAAGCAGCCAGACATGCTGTGTTTCTTCCAGAAATTCCGTGTATTTTTCTTTCATCTCTCCCGATATTTCCGACACCCTGCCTTCTCCCAGAACCAGCGGATCGATGTACCGTTTCTTCGCAAAGATCTGCCGCCAGGTGTTCTCTTTCCCCGGATGTTCCGCCCGCAGCATCTGATTCAGTCCGCAGTACCATTCCCACCTTTCTGCAAATTCCGCAGAACACTTCAGCTTTTCAATCACCTGCGGCTCCGTAGCATACAGGTCGTTTTCCGCCAGCGCGCCACCATGGATCGCATCCCTCAGAAGCTCTGCCAGCATTTCCATGGCATATCGGTCTTCCTCCGATACATACACCCTGGCACACTGCAGCATGCCCCGGCAGAAGGAAAATGTCGTCTCACGATCCTGGAACTGCAGCTCAATCTCGCCGGTTTCATTGGGCCGGGCAAGAAGATTTTGATAATAATCCCTTACCTGTGAACGTGCTGCAAATCCGTAATTCACCAGATTTCCCAGGGTATATTCCAGCCGGTCCGCAGAAAGCTTCGGCGAATCATTGTCTGCCACCGGATACATATGATAATCGCAGACCGCATCCGTGGTCAGACCGTAGTCGGCGAGTATCTGCTGCAGCTCTGCAGAACCGGCAATCAGCGACCTCGTTCCCTCTTCCGTAGACTCCTGCTTCAGATGATCCCCATGGAGGAAGTCGATGACGTGAGCGAAAACCGGTGTGGCAATATCGTGAAGCAGACCTGCCATGGCCTGCGTGCGGTCTTCCGTGAAGTGCCAGACGATCAGTGCTGTCCCCATGCTGTGATCAAACCGGGAATAGGGCCCGCAATTTTGAAACTGCGGAAACGACGTATATTCACAGCCGCAGTTCATACCCACATGTTTCAGACGCTGCATGACCTCCGTCTCCGCCGCCTCACGCAAAAAGCCCGGAATCTCACGATGATAGATCTCCCATAAATTCATATCGAAGCATTCTCCTTTGCCTTCTATATAGGAAATTCTATCATGTTTTTCCGGGCTGTACAAGGTTTGTCTTTCTTTTAAGTCCGCTTTGCTAATCCACATACTCCATGAGCCGGCCTGCGTTTTCTTTATAGTAATTGTAAATGTTCAGCAGGCGCTGCTCTGCAGCTGCATCATAGGTCCCGTCCTGTCCTGTAGCTTCCAGCCAGGTTCTGGCATACTCTGCTGCGTCGGTATACAGCAGCGGGCTGATTTCATAGCAGGCGTATTTATCATCTTCGTAAATCTTATACGTTTCCATCTCCGTGAAGTCCATCAGCTGACCGTACAGGAAGGCCAGACTGTCTTCCCGGATGGCAGATGTTTCATAGGTCACGATATACAGCAGCGGCACGCCGATGAAACCATCGTTCAAGTCGCCCCGTCCGTCCGGAATGTATGCCTCCAGTGTCAGCGCTTCCTCCATCGGATATCGGCCGATCATCTTGAACCAGGCGTCCACAGAATGTAGATGCTCACCGGTCAGCAGATACTGCCGGTCTGCGTCCACTCTTTCATCGAAGGCCACCTGCTCCGGATTGTCTGTATTTACAATGAGCCGCGGATCATACGGTGTCACCGGCATCAGCACCCGGTCTCCATACGGCAGCAGATACTGGCTGACCGCCTCCACGTATTCTCCCGCACTTCTGTCCCGATTCTCTGTGCCAAAGCTGTCCGTCTCGAAATAGAACCGCAGCTGCACCGGAATCCGCTGCAAAACCGCCGGATCGATCTTCGTTTCCGCTTTCACACTGCCTGACAGTTCAACGCTGTCTGACAGTTCAGCGCTGCCTGACGTTCCCGATTCGGCTGCTGTGCTCTCTCCTGCCTGACGGTTTCCGCTGAAGTCCACGCTGCAGTGCCAGTCCTGACCCAACAGAAAACCGTTGTTGGTCAGTACCAGATAATAGTGATCTCCATTTTCCAGCGGCTTTTCCAAAAGCTGCATGTCGTATGCCAGCGACAGATTGATGGTCATGGTTCCGGTCTCCCCTGCCGGAATGGAAGTTCCCAGAAAGATCACATCGCCGTCTTCTGTCGGTTCCACTTCTTTCGAAGTGTTCCACTGCATGACCTTCAGCTGTTCTTCAAAGTCCAGGTCCTTGTCTGAGCGGTTTTCCACCGTAATCTGCACGATGCCGTCCCCTTCATAAACGGCAGCCAGCGCCAGATCGTCCTCCTCCAGAGAACTGAACCGGCTAACAGCAAGTCCCCCTGTCGTAAAACAGCAGACAAGTACCAATGCCAACATCAACGCAAAACGCCGGCGGAACGGATTTTGCGCAGAAACATTCTGTCCGCTCCGAAGCACCATCCCTGTCTTCTCCTCAAAAATCCCCTGTATCCTCGTTTTATGTTTCCGGTTAAATTTCATCCTGCACCTCCGTCAGTGTTTCCCGCAGCCGCTGCTTCGTCCGGTAGAGGCGGTTTTCCACCTGCTTCACCGTCAGGCCGGTGGCTTTGGCGATTTCCTTTGGCTTCTGGTCGAAATAGTATCTTCGGAGCAAAATCTCCCGGTCCGGCTCCACCAGTTGATCCAGGGCATGCCTCAGGGCAGCTCTGGTCTCTTCCTCCAGCCCCGGTGCTTCCGGAATCATTTCCGTCTGCAGCAGCGCCTCTTCCATGGATACCGTCTGCTGTTTCACTAGCTGCCGGTACCGGTCGATGGCCCTGGACCGTACGATCATTGCCAGCCAGGATTTCAGACTGCCCCGCACCGGATCGAATTTTTCCGGATGTTCCCACAGATAGACGAACGCATCTGCCACGCACTCCTCCAGATCCTCTGCCGTGCCGATGTTTCGGAGAACCGGCGCAGCCGCAGACCAGAGCAGGCGGGAATATCGGTCGATGGCATAGGCCGCCGCACTCTCGTCCCTGTTTCGGATCCCTTCTATCAGTTTTTTCTCATTCAAACCGTCCACCTCGTTTCCGTTCTGACTGACCAGTCATCTATAG
>JAQXSU010000193.1 GCA_029219125.1 Bacillota bacterium | reverse complement strand
ATTCTGCTGGACAGAGGATATACCGTCACCGGTTCCGATATGAAAGAATCGGATATTACATTTCATCTGGCACAGAAAGGCGCCAGAATCTTTATCGGCCATAGAGCAGAAAACGTGGAGCATGCGGACCTGGTGGTGTATTCCGCCGCAGTGGGGCATGATAACCCGGAGCTGGTGCGGGCCGCAGAGCGCGGCGTACCTGCAGTGACCCGGGCAGAGCTTCTGGGAACCCTGATGAGCGAATATGAAAACAGTATCGCTATCTCCGGGACCCATGGCAAGACCACCACGACCTCTATGGTTTCTTTAATTCTGGAAAAAGCAGCCATGGAACCGACCATTCTGGTAGGCGGAAACCTGTCGGAAATCGGTGGAAACGTGAAGGTAGGCAAGAGCGGTTATTTCATTACGGAAGCCTGCGAATATATGGACAGCTTCCTGAGTCTGCGGCCGAAAATTGAGATCATCCTGAATATTGATTCCGATCATCTGGATTATTTCAAGGACATAGACCACATTGTAAACTCCTTCGACCGATTTGCCAGCCTGGTGCCGGATGCCGGAACCATCATCGCATACGACGCCAATCCTTTCGTGAATAAGGTCATTCAGGGACATTCCAATGTGGTGACCTTCGGACTTAACGGAAATTGCGATTACAGTGCTTCTGAGATCCTCTTCAACGAAAACGGCATGCCTTCATTCACGGTGATGAAAGAAGGGAATCCGCTGGCGAAGGTTCAGCTGGCTACACCAGGTGAGCACAATATTCTAAACGCACTGGCTGCATTCGCATGCTGTCACACCCTGGGAGTGGATGCTCAGCTGATCGCAGGAACGCTCCAGGATTTCCACGGTACCCAGCGGCGATTTGACATCATCGGGACCACATCCGGCGGTGTGAAGATCGTCGATGATTATGCACACCATCCGACGGAAATCAAAGCGACCTTAAGCGCATCGCAGAATGTACCGCACAATCGTCTCTGGTGCCTGTTCCAGCCTCATACTTACACCAGAACACTGGCGCTCTTCGATGAGTTTGCAGAGGCGTTTAATAAGGCAGATATCCTGATACTGGCAGAGATTTATGCTGCAAGAGAAAAGAATATTTATAAGATTTCTTCTGCCCAGCTGGCAGAAAAGATCAAGGAATCCCATCCGGAGAAGGAAGTGCTGTTCATGCCGGATTTCGCAGATATGGCGGCCTATGTGTCTCAGCATGCACGACCGGGAGATATGGTCATTACCATGGGAGCCGGTGACATTTATAAAGTAGGGGAAATGATCCTGGATAAATCAATCGGCTGAGATCTGGAGGATATGAGATGGAATCAGAAGCAATGAAAAAATATAAAGAACAGGAAGCAAAAAGGGTTGAAATCAACCTGCGCCACATGGAAAACGGCGTAGAATTTGTGGACCTGTATGCCGCTTACATCGATGAAGAAGTGGAGATCGGCAGAGGAACTGTCATCGGTCCCTGCGTCACGCTGAAAGGGAATACCGTCATCGGAGAAAACTGCATCATCGGCCAGAACAGCCGGGTTGAGAACTGCCGGATCGCCGATGAGGTGGAGATTCAGAGCTCCGTTCTGCTGGACAGCAGTGTGGGGGAAGAAACCAAGGTGGGACCGTTTGCTTATGTGCGCCCGGGAAGCAGGGTAGGGGCCCACTGCAAGGTGGGAGACTTCGTGGAAATCAAGAATTCCAGCTTCGGCGACGGATCCAAAGCATCGCATCTGACTTATATCGGCGATTCTGATGTGGGAAGCGGTGTGAATTTAGGTTGCGGCGTAGTTTTCGTAAACTACGATGGAACGAATAAATACAGATCTACAGTGGAAGACGGTGCCTTTATCGGCTGCAACAGCAACCTGGTATCGCCCGTCACTGTGGGTGCCGGCGCATATATCGGTGCAGGAAGCACTGTCACCGAAGATGTGGAGGCGGACGCTCTCTATGTGGCCCGTGCCAAGGGTGTGACGAAAGAGGGCTGGGTTTCCCGGAAGGGAATCCTGAAAAAGAAATAAAGGGAAGTAACAGGAAAAGCACAAAAGAAAGAAGAGGTACGAAACAGTGAGAAGCGGAGTATTTGCTGACTACAAAATTTTCGCAGGAAATTCAAACGACGAGCTGGCACAGGAAATTGCAGGAATCTTAGGAAAGCCCCTGGGACGGGCAACCGTGACGAAATTCAGTGACGGAGAAATTTCGGTAAACATCTGGGAATCTGTCAGAGGGCTGGATGTTTACATCGTACAGTCCACCTGCAATCCGGTGAACGACAATCTGATGGAACTGCTGATTATGATTGACGCCATGAAGCGTGCGTCTGCAGGCAGAATCAATGCAGTCATCCCGTATTACGGCTATGCCCGTCAGGACAGAAAAGCCAAGGCAAGAGATCCAATCACAGCCAAGCTGGTGGCAGATCTGATCGTGGCAGCCGGTGCGGATCGGGTTGTAACCATGGATCTGCATGCAAACCAGATTCAGGGATACTTCGACATTCCGGTGGATCATCTGCTGGGTATGCCGATCCTGGCCAAATATTTCATTGAAAAGAACATGGAAGACGTGGTTGTGGTATCTCCTGACCACGGCAGCGTAACCAGAGCCAGAAACATGGCACAGTTCCTGAACTGCCCGATCGCTATCATCGACAAGAGACGTCCGGAACCGAACAAGAGCGAGATCATGAATATCATCGGTAATATCAAAGGCAAAAACTGCATCATCCTGGACGATATGATCGATACGGCGGGAACCATCTGCAATGCGGCCAACGCCATTAAGGACATTGGCGCGAAAGCAGTATATGCCTGTGCGACCCATGCTGTTTTATCCGGACCTGCCGTGGAGAGACTGGAAGCCTCCGCCATCGAAGAACTGGTTCTGCTGAATACCGTACCTCTGGCAGAAGAAAAGAAACTGGAAAAGATGAAGTTCCTGTCTGTGGCTCCGCTCTTTGCAGAAGCCATCAGCAGAGTCTTCACCAACGGATCCATCAGTGTGCTGTTTGACTGATTGAAATCATTACACAGGAGATGACACATATGTATATTATCGCAGGGCTTGGAAATCCCGGAAAAAAATACGAGAATACGCGGCACAATATGGGATTTATCGCCATAGACCTGCTGGCAGATGCATATGATATCAAAGTAGATAAACTGAAATTCAAATCCCTGGTCGGCGAAGGAAGGATCGCCGGCCAGCGGGTTCTTCTGATGAAACCGCAGACCTATATGAATCTCAGCGGGGAAGCACTCCGGGAAGCGGTAAACTTTTATAAGATTGACCCGGAGGAACTGATCGTGATCTACGATGATATCGATATTCCTACGGGGACCTTCCGCATCCGGAAGAAGGGCAGTGCCGGCACCCATAACGGCATGCGGTCTGTGGTCTATCAGCTTCAGACGGACCAGTTCCCAAGGATTCGTGTGGGAATCGGCAGCGAAAAAAAGGTGGACCTGATCCATTACGTGACCGGAGGCGTGTCCAAAGGAGAAAAAGAACTGCTGGAGGATGCGCTGGAAAAGTCTGCGAAAGCTGCGGCTGCCATCGTGGAAAAGGGCATCGACAAGGCCATGAATGAATATAATGTGAGACCGAAAAAGGAGAAACCGGAATGATCAATGTTTCAGGGATATCTGAAAGCAGAGTCGCTCCCGTAGCTGCTTATCTGTCGAAAGAGGGCCAAAGCCTCATCATTGTGCCTACTGAAACAAGGGCAAAGAGAATGGCTTCGGACCTTTCTTTTTTTGCACGGGACAGGGAAATTTACGTGCTCCCCGATGAAGAGCATGTATTTCTGAAATACGAGGCCAGAAACCATGATCAGACCATGGAGCGGCTGAAAGCGCTGAAAGTGCTTCGAACAGGGGAACCGGCCATTGTGATCGCCCCTGTTTCCGCTGCCATAAAAAAGATTACGCCCCACGGTTTTTTCGAAGAAAAGGTGCTGAAAATCAATCTGGGTGATGATCTGGATATGGACCAGGTGAAGGAAACCCTGCGTCAGCTGGGATATGAGAGAATGGGCGTGGTTGACAGCCGGGGACAGTACAGCGTTCGGGGAGGCATCCTGGATGTGTACACGCCGGACGGTGCATATCCATACCGGATCGAGCTCTTCGGCACGGAAGTGGATTCGGTCAGAACCTTCGACATAGACACCCAGAGGTCCGTCGAAAATCTGAAATACGTGGAAATCTATCCGGCAGAGCAGATTTTGCTGGAAAAAGACATGTTCGAAAAAGCCAGCGCCAGACTCCGGAAGGAATACACGGCAGCCGCATCCCGTATGGAAAAAAAGAGCCCGGAGACGGCCGAAAAGCTCCGCCAGCGGCGTGACCAGCTCTGCGAGTATATCGAGCAGACCGCCAACGTCCAGCTTCTGGAAAACTATATCCACTATTTTTATGACGAAACGGAATATTTGTGGGACTACATGTCCGACGGCTGTATCATGATTGATGATCCGGACCGGATTTACGAGACACTGGATCTGCGGACCAGGGAGATGAAGGAAGACTTTCAGGTACTGCTGGAACGGGGACAGGTGATACCGAAGGATACGGCACTGCTGGCGGACCGGAATGACTTCCTGAAGGTCTATGAAAAGAAGAATGTTGCAGTGTTTACGCCGTTCCCGAAGGCAGTTGCCGGGGTTTCACGTTTTGATCAGGTCTACAATCTGCAGAGCAGGCAGACTCTCAGCTTCAGCGGCAAGATGAATGTGCTGGAGACAGAGTTGAAAGCCTATGTCAAAAAAGGGTATCGGGTTACCATTGTCTGCAGCAGCAGAGAACGCCTGGAAAACCTGCAGGAATTTACGGATCGAATTGGTCTTTCCGGCAAAATCCGCTTCGAGCAGGGGAATCTGACCGGCGGCATTGATTTGCCTACGGAGAAGGTATGCTATATCAGCGAACGGGACATTTTCGCCACCAGCAAGACCAGCCGGAAAAAGAAGCGGTTCAAGGATAAGGGGCAGAAGATTCAGAGCTTCGCGGACATGCGGCAGGGGGATTTCGTGGTTCATGAGAATCACGGTATCGGTAAATTCCTGGGCATCGAGCAGCTGACTGTACAGGGAGAAAAAAAGGATTATATCAAGATCAAATATGCCGGCGATGACATGCTTTACGTTCCGGTGGAGCAGATGGACATCGTGCAGAAGTACATCGGAAATGATGCAGCGTCTCCGAAGCTGAACAAGCTGTCGGGCGGTGAATGGAAGGCCACCAAGGCGAAGGCGAAAGCCGCTATCGCCGTCATGGCAAAGGATCTCATCGATCTGTATGCCCACCGGCAGATGGAAAAAGGGCACAGCTTCGGTAAGGATACCGTATGGCAGCAAGAGTTTGAGGACAGCTTTCCGTATGAGGAAACGGACGATCAGCTTCGTTCCATCGAGGAAATCAAACGGGATATGGAAAAACCGTTCTGCATGGACCGACTGCTCTGCGGCGATGTGGGCTTCGGGAAAACGGAGGTTGCGGCGCGGGCGCTCTTCAAGTGCGTAGCAGACGGAAAGCAGGCTGCGGTGCTGGTACCGACTACCATTCTGGCAAACCAGCACTATTATACTCTGAAGGAACGGTTTGAGAACTTCCCGTTCAAGGTGGATGTGCTGTCACGGTTCCGCAGTGAGGCACAGCAGAAGGAGACCATCGACAAGCTGGCAAAGGGTCAGGTGGATCTGGTCATCGGCACCCACCGGCTCCTTTCGCAGGATGTGAAGTTCCAGGATCTGGGGCTGCTGGTGGTGGATGAAGAGCAGCGGTTCGGCGTGGAGCATAAAGAGAAAATCAAAAAGCTGAAGAAGAACGTGGATGTGCTGACCCTGTCCGCGACGCCGATTCCGAGAACGCTGAACATGTCTCTGACCGGTATCAAGGATATGTCCCTCATTGAAGAACCGCCGGAAGAGCGATATCCGGTCCAGACCTATGTGCTGGAGCAGGATGACCAGCTGATCAAGGAGATCATTGAGCGGGAACTGGGCCGGGGCGGTCAGGTCTATGTGGTATTTAACCGTGTTCGAGGCATTCAGAAGATTGCTGACCGGATTGAGGAACTGGTACCGGAGGCCCGTGTGGCTGTGGGCCATGGCCAGATGAACGAGCATGCGCTGGAAGATGTGATGCTCAGCTTCATCAACGGAGAAAACAACGTGCTG